>NZ_JSYB01000003.1:0-45237 GCF_054823945.1 Tepidiphilus sp. HLB4
CGGTGGGCGTGGCCACGCCGAGAAAGATGGTGCCGAGCACGAGGAAGATAAGCGCGAGCGGCGGAATGAGCACGAAAGTGACCCGCTCGGCCATGCGCGAGAGCAGCCCCAAACGGAAGGCGCGGTTGATGAGCGCGATCACGAAGGCGATGAGCGCGGCGAAGGTGGTCGCCACCACCACCGTCTCGTCGACCGGCTGTTCCTTGGGCTCGCCGCCGACGAGCCAGGCGAGCATTTCATTGTAGTGCTGGCCGGCGACGATGCCCACCGTGATCGCGATCGCCGCCAGCACAGCCACCGAACGCGTGCCGCTCGAACCGTCGTTCTCGCGGATGGTCCGCGCCTCCGGCGGCAGGGCCGGCAGGTCTTTCGGACGCAGGATCGTCAGACCGATCACGTAGAGCACGTAGAGCCCCACCAGGGCAAACGCGGGGATGAACGCCCCTTTGTAGAGATCGCCCACGCTCTTGCCCAGCTGGTCGGCGAGCACGATCAGCACGAGCGAAGGGGGAATGATCTGTGCCAGGGTGCCCGAAGCGGCGATCACACCGCTGGCGAGCTTGCGATCGTACCCGTAGCGCAGCATGATGGGCAGCGAGATGAGCCCCATGGAAATCACGGAAGCCGCCACCACGCCGGTGGTGGCGGCAAGCAGCGCCCCGACGAAGATCACGGCGAAGGCAAGCCCCCCGCGCACCGAGCCGAAAAGCTGGCCGATGGTGTCGAGCAGATCCTCGGCCATGCCCGAGCGCTCGAGCACCAGGCCCATCAAGGTGAAGAAAGGCACGGCGAGCAGCGTCTCGTTTTGAATGATGCCGAAGATGCGCAGCGGCAACGCCTGGAAGAACACCGGCGAAAGCAGACCGAGCTCGATGCCGATCAAGCCGAAGAACAAGCCGCACGCCCCAAGGGCGAACGCCACCGGAAAGCCGTAGAGCAGAAAGAAGACCAGCCCCAGGAACATCAGGGGCGCGAGATTCTGTGCAAGCCAGGCCATCATCGTGCTCCCTCGGCGCCGCCGGCCGGCGGCGTTTCATCGCTTTCCTTGACGAAAGGCGAAGGCAAGGCGCCCCGGAGAAAGGCGACGCGCTTGATCGCCTCGGAAATTCCCTGAAGCAACAAAAGCGTGAAACCGACGGGAATCGTGAGGTAGACCGGCCAGCGAATGAGCCCGCCGGAATTCGAGGACATCTCGCCGGAGACGAAACCCTGCCAGAAGAAAGGGATGGAGAAATAGAGCACGCCCACGCACACCGGCAGCAGCATGAAGAACAGGCCGAAGAGATCCATCCACGCCTGCGTGCGCAGCGAGAAGCGCGAGATCAGGATGTCGATGCGCACGTGCTCGTTGTTGCGCAGCGTGAGCGCCGCCGCCAGCATGAAGGCCGCCGCGTAGAGATACCACTGCGCCTCGAGCCAGGCGTTCGAGCCTACGTTCAGGAGTTTTCTCACGATGGCATTGCCGGCGCTCAACACGGTGGCGGCGAAGATGAACCAGATCGCAATTCGCCCGAAGAACCGGTTGAGCGCGTCGATGCCGCGCGACAGCCTCAGCCAAGCCTGCATCGCACCGCCCCTTCGTAAAAAAGATAAATTATAAGACAACCGATCACCGCCAGCTTGAAAGCCGCTGGCTCACGGTACGAGTTTGCCCGGGTTGAGGATTCCTTTCGGGTCGAGCGCAGCCTTGATCGAGCGCATCAGCGCCACGCCCACCTCGCCCGCCTCGTGCGCGACGAACTCGCGCTTGCCCATGCCCACGCCGTGCTCGCCGCTGCAGGTTCCACCCAGCGACTGGGCGATCGCCACGAGTTCGGCGCTCAGGGCCTCGGCGCGCGCAAGTTCGGCCTCGTCTTCCGGATCGATCAGGATCACCGTGTGGAAATTGCCGTCGCCCACGTGCCCCAGGATGGGGGCGATCAGGCCGGAAGCATCGATCGCCGCTCGCGCCCGCAGCACCGCCTCGGCCAGCTTGGAGATCGGCACGCAGGAATCGGTGGTGATGCCGCGGCAGCCTGGACGCAGGTTGATGCAGGCGAAGTAAGCTTGATGCCGTGCCTCCCACAAGCGGGAGCGATCCTCCGGGCGGCTTGCCCAGGCGAAGTCCTCGGCACCGTGTTCGCGCGCGAGCTCTTGGACGAGCGCCACCTGCTCCTCGAGCGCGCTCGGTGAGCCATGGAACTCGAAGAAGAGCGTGGGCGCCTCGGCAAGGTCGGTCTTGCTGTAACGGTTGATGGCGTGGATCGAGACCTCGTCGAGGAATTCGACGCGCCCGACGGGCACGCCGCTCTGGATGGTGCGGATCACCGTTTCCACCGCCGCCTGCATCGAAGGGAAACGCACCACCGCCGCGGCCATCTCCTCCGGCAGCGGATGCAAGCGCACCGTGACCTCGCTGAAAACCCCCAGCGTCCCCTCCGAACCGACGAAGAGCCGCGTCAGATCATAGCCGGCGGAGGATTTCTTCGCCCGCGTGCCCGTGCGCAGGATTCGCCCGTCGGCGAGCACCACCTCGAGCGCCAGCACATTCTCGCGCATGGTGCCGTAGCGCACCGCGTTGGTGCCCGAGGCGCGCGTGGCCGTCATCCCGCCGATCGAGGCGTCCGCCCCTGGGTCGATGGGAAAGAAGAGTCCCGTACCGCGCAAGGCGTTGTTCAACTGCTTGCGCGTCACCCCTGGCTGCACCACCGCGAGCATGTCTGCCGGCTCGATTTCGAGGATGCGATCCATGCGGGTGCAGTCGAGGGCAATCCCCCCGTGGACGGCCAGGACGTGCCCCTCGAGCGAAGAGCCCGCGCCGAAGGGGATGACCGGTACGCGGTGCGCCGAGCAGGCGCGCAGCAGGGCGGCAATCTCTTCCCTGCTCTCGACGAAAGCCACCGCCTGCGGCGGCCGGTCGGGGAAGTGGGATTCGTCGTGCCCGTGGTGCGCACACACGCCGGGCGACTGGGTGAAACGCTCGCCGAGCAGCAGGGTCAACTCCTCGACCAAAGTCGGCGGCAGCTCGGCCGCCAAAGGCAAATCGCGGGGTGAGACGTCCATCGTTTCGTCCTCGGGAAGGGTCGCTCAGAGCGAGCGCACTGGGCGCTCACAGCGGCAAACCGGCCATGTATTGGTCGTAGCTCAGCTCCGAGAGGCGGAACCAGGCGTATTCGTCGCGCAGGAACTTCTGGTATTGCGCGTTCAAGCGGCGGAAATCCTCGCTCTTCGCCTCGAACTCGGCAAAGACCTCGCGGCTCGCCTTGAAGGCCGCGTCCATTACCTCCTTGGGCATGCGCTGGATCTTGGCCCCCTCGGCGATGAGGCGGCGCAGCGCCTCGGGATTGCGTGCATCGTACTTGGCGAGCATGCGGGTGTGCGCGTCGGTGGCGGCGATGCGGATCGCTTCCTGATAGGCTTTGGGCAAGGATTCGTACGCCTTGGCATTGACGAGCAAGGTCACCTGGGCGCTGCCCTCCCACCATGCCGGATAATAGCCGTAGGGAGCGACGCGATGAAAACCCAGCTTCTGGTCGTCGTAGGGCGAGCTCCATTCCACTGCGTCGATCGTCCCTTTCTCCAGCGCCTGATAGACCTCGCCGCCGGGAATGGCCTGGGACACCGCCCCGAGCTTGCCGAGCACGTGGCCGGCCATGTTGCCCATGCGCATCTTCAGGCCCTTCAAATCATCGACCGAGCGGATCTCCTTGCGATACCACCCGCCCCACTGCGCTCCGGTATTGCCTAGGGGGAAATTGACGATGCCGTAACGGGCATAGATCTCGCGCAGGAGCTGCAATCCCCCACCATCGTACATCCAGGCATTCATCATCCGGGCGTTCATGCCGAAAGGCAGGATCGCGTCGAAGGCGAAGGCCTCATTCTTGCCGATGAAATAAAAGGTGATGGCGTGCGCCATCTCCACCGTGCCGTTTTGCACCGCATCGAACACACTCAGCGCCGGAACGATCTCCCCTCCGGCCGAAATGTCGATCTGAAAGGCACCGTCGGTCAGGTCGGCGACGTTGCGCGCAAAATCCTCGCTCACGCCGAAGAGCGTGTCGAGCGAACGCGGATAGCTCGAGGCCAGGCGCCAGCGCACGTTGCGCTGGGCCATTACCACGGCCGGAGCCATCCCGGAAAAAAGGATTCCGGCCAAGCCGGTTCCCTGGATGAAACGACGTCGTTGCATCCCTCCTCCACTTTTTATCAAACGATACAATATTTCGATTAGGGTACAATGAAACGGCGCCGACGACAATCGACCGCCAATAACCACACCAAGAGAGGAGACGAGACATGACCTGGCAGCAAGTCTATGACCCATTCGGAAACATGATCGTGTCCACCCTCATCGCCGCCATCCCCGTGGCGGTTCTGCTGATCGGGCTGGGCATCGTCCGGTTGCGCGCCCATATCGCGGCGGGATTGGGGTTGATCGCGGCGCTCGCCATCGCCATCGTCGCGTTTGGCATGCCCACGCCGATGGCGACCAAGGCCGCCTTCCTCGGCGCGCTCACTGGGCTCTTCCCCATCGGCTGGATCGTACTCAACGTGATCTTCCTGCACCAGCTCACGACGCAGAATGGCAGCTTCCGCGTGCTGCAGGAATCGATCGCCGGCATCACGGAGGACCGACGGCTTCAGCTCCTGCTCATCGCCTTCGCCTTCGGGGCGTTCTTCGAAGGCGCGGCGGGTTTCGGCACGCCCGTGGCGGTCACGGCGGCGCTCCTGATCGGCCTTGGCTTTTCGCCGCTCGCCGCCTCGGGCCTGAGCCTGATTGCCAACACGGCGCCGGTCGCCTACGGCGCGCTCGGCACCCCCATCATCACGCTCGCCAAGGTCCACGGCTACGATGTGTACGAGATCAGTGCCATGGTCGGTCGGCAGCTGCCGTTTTTCTCCGTGCTCGTGCCCTTCTGGCTCATCTGGGCCTTCGCCGGCTGGCGCGGCATGAAGGAAGTGTGGCCGGCGATCCTGGTGACGGGGGTGAGTTTCGCGATTCCCCAATTCCTCGTGTCGAATTTCATCGGCCCGGAGCTGGTCGACGTGATCGCCGCCCTCTGCTCCATGGCCGCGCTGGTGGCTTTCTTGAAAGTGTGGCAACCGCGCCGCCTCTGGACTTCGGCCTCCATCGTCGGCCACGAAGACGACGGTGGTACGCCGCCACCCGCCACGCCGATCGCCCGCCCACCGCGCGCCGAGGTGATCAAGGCCTGGACGCCTTGGGTCATCCTCACCGTCTCGGTCTTCGTCTGGGGTCTTCCGGCAGTCAAAAATTGGCTCAATTCCCTGTGGGCACCCAAGTTCGTCATCGAAGGCCTGCATAAAATGGTGGAAAAGGTGCCGCCAGTGGTTCCCCAGCCCACGCCGGAGTCGGCCGAGTTCGTCTTCAGCGTGCTGTCGATGACCGGCACCGCCATTTTCGTCGCCGCGATCATCGGCGGATTGGTGATGGGCTATCGCCTGCCCGCCCTCTTCAAATCCTATGGCCGGACGCTGTGGCTCGTGCGCTACTCGCTGCTCACCATCGTGCTGATGCTCGCGCTCGGCACGCTGACGCGCTACTCGGGACTGGATACCACGCTGGGGCTGGCCTTCGCCACCACGGGCATGTTCTATCCTTTCTTCGGCACTCTGATGGGCTGGCTCGGCGTGGCGCTCACCGGCTCGGACACCGCCTCCAACGTGCTCTTCGGCGGCATGCAGAAGGTGGCGGCCGAACAGCTGGGTCTGTCGCCGAACTTGATGGGTGCGGCGAACAGCTCCGGCGGCGTGATGGGCAAGATGATCGACGCCCAGTCCATCGTCGTCGCCTCCACTGCCACGCGCTGGTTCCACCACGAAGGCGACATCCTGCGCTATGTCTTCTTCCATTCGATCGCCCTCGCCTGCCTGATGGGGATCTTCGTGACGCTGCAGGCCTACGTGCCGCCTTTCACGTCCATGGTGATCAGGTAAGCCCGCAGTGCGCCTTCCCCAGCCGCACGAGGCCATTTTCCACGCCGCCATCGCTGCCGTCGCCCCCGGCGCGGCGCTGCGGCGGGCCGTGCGGCGCGACGCCGACCGCCTGCTGCTCAATGACGGCACATCCTACGCGCTCGAACGCTTCGAGCGCCTCCTCGTCGTCGGAGCGGGGAAAGGAGCGGCGGCCATGGCCCAGGCGGCGGAGGACTTGCTCGGCGATCGGCTCACCGCCGGCCTCGTCGTCGTCAAGTACGGCCATGCCGCTCCTCTGCGCACGATCGAGCTCGCCGAAGCGGCGCACCCCGTCCCCGACGCGGCCGGCCTCGCCGCGACCGCCCGCATCCTGCAATTGCTGGAGGAGGCCGACGAACGTACTTTGGTGCTGTGCCTGCTCACCGGTGGTGCTTCGGCCCTGCTCGAGCACCCTCTGCCCGGCCTGACGCTGGCAGACATCCAAGAAACCACCGCCTTGCTGCTCGCCGCCGGCGCCGACGTCCGCGAACTCAACACGGTGCGCAAACACCTCTCGGCCGTCAAGGGTGGACGGCTCGCCGTGGCCGCCCATCCGGCCACCCTCCTCACGCTCGTGCTCTCGGACGTGATCGGCGATCCGCTGGAAGTCATCGCCTCTGGCCCGACGGTCGCGGATCCTTCCACCCATGCCGAAGCCTGGTCCATCCTCGAGCGCCATGGCCTGCAAGCACGCGTTCCGTCGCGCGTGGCGGCACACCTGCGCCGCGGCCTGAGAGGAGAAATTCCCGAGTCACCCAAACCGGGCGATCCCCGGCTCGCCCGCAGCCACACGGCGGTAATCGGGAACCTGCACGAGGCGCTGATCGCGGCGCAAGCGACAGCGCAGCGCCTGGGCTATCGCAGCACCCTTCTCACCGAGACGCTGCAAGGCGATGCCGTCGCCGCTGCCCACCATCTGGCGCACATTGCACTGAACGAGGAACGATCGACGAAGGAACGGCGCTGCCTGCTCGCAGGCGGCGAGACCACGGTGCAGGTGCTCGGTAACGGCAAGGGCGGACGCAACCAGCACCTGGCGCTCGCCTTCGCGCGGGAGGTCTCGGGCCATCCCCGCATCTCGCTCCTTGCCGCCGGCACCGACGGCACCGATGGTCCCACCGACGCTGCCGGCGCCTATGTCGATGGCGACACCATCGCCCGCGCCCGCGCGCTGGGGCTCGACCCCGACGATTTTCTCGCGCGCTGCGATTCCTATACGTTTTTCGCCACGTTCGATGCCCTCACCGGGGACTGCAGCCACTTCCGTCCCGGGCCGACCGGGACGAACGTGATGGACATCGACATCATCCTGATCGAAGCAGGAAAATGACGATCTGTATTGAAGGTATTGAAAAACAAAGAAAAATGGCGGAGGCGGTGAGATTCGAACTCACGAGGGGCGCAAACCCCTGGCGGTTTTCAAGACCGCTGCCTTCAACCGCTCGGCCACGCCTCCGTGCACCAGCGCCTTGCGCGCCGGCGCAGGCGATTCTACCGCAAGTTCAGGCGAATGCCGTCGCTCCGCTGCCGCCCAACTCTGCCCGCAGCGCGGCGGCAAGCGTCGCCGAGGGAAGGATCACGGCGTGCGGCGACGAACCGCGACGGCGCGGCGGGGCCCAGATGGCATCGGGAAAGTGCGCGTCGTCGCGATAGCGCGGAATCACGTGCCAGTGCAGGTGCGGCACCATGTTGCCCAGACTGGCGAGGTTCACCTTGTCCGGGCTCATGAGACGGCGCAGCACGCGCTCCGCGCCAAGCAGCACCTGCCACAGGTGCGCGCAGTCGGTCGCGCCCAGGTCCGTCATCTCGGCGACGTGCGCTTCCCAGATCACGCGCAGGTAGCCAGGGTAGTCGGCGTGGCGAGCGTCGATGATGCGGCAGCGCGCGTCGCGCCACAGGACGTCTTCCGCTTTCCCAAGGCATAGAGGGCAGCTATCGAAACGATCGGCAGAAGGCGGCATAGCACATTCCCCAAACGTGAATTGGATCACTATAATCCGCTCTTTATTGCGCTGCAAGCGACCGCCATGAATTCGCCCGCCATGGATCCCCGACCCGAGCCTGCGTTCCAGCTTCAATGGCGCGAGGCGCTCTCGGTGCACAACGACGCCATCGACCGCGACCACCGCTGGCTGATCGAGCTCGTCGACCGCATCCAGTCGCTGATCCTCAGGCGCGCCTCGCTCGCCCAGCTCACCGTCGCGCTCGACGAACTCGCCCGCTACACCGAGGAGCACTTCACGCGCGAAGAGGCAATCCAACGGGCAGCAGGCTACCCTCACCTCGGCGAGCATCACCGCGCGCACGAAACGCTCAAACGGCAGCTGCAAGACCTCACCGGTCGCATCCTCGCCCAGCCGGTCGATCGCACCACGCTCGATGCCCTAGACGACGACACCCGACGCGACCTGCTCTCGCTGCTGCGCTCCTGGCTCATCGACCACATCATCAAGGAAGACCTTCAGCTGCGCCCCTGGCTGGAGCGATTCCCCCGTGACTGGAACCCGGCCGACGCCCCTTCCCGCCCTCCGGAAAAAACGCACCAAACAGCCACTCCCGGCTAGAATCCTTCGCATCCAATCGAGCGGAGGGAAAGATGACGGCAAGCGACTGGATCCTGCTCGCACTGGGCGGGTTTGGCGCCGGCGCGATGAACGCGATCGCTGGCGGCGGCACCTTCCTCTCCTTTCCGGCGCTGCTCGCCATTGGCCTGCCACCGGTCACTGCCAACGCGAGCAACTCGGTGGCCCTGTGGCCGGCGAGCCTGGCGAGCGCCTGGGCCTATCGCCGCGAGCTCGCCCGCTACCGCCAGCACCTGCCGCGCCTGACGCTCGCCGCCTTCGTCGGCGGCGCGCTGGGCGGTGGCTTGCTGCTGGTGACGAGCAACGCCCTCTTCGCCCGCCTCGTTCCCTGGTTGCTGCTCACGGCCACGCTCCTCTTCGCGCTTGCGCCGCGCATCAACCGCTGGCTGGAAGCGCGTCGCCGCGCCGGGCCGCGCCAGGCGCTGGGCTGGGGCGGCACGCTCTTCCAGCTGCTGGTGTCGATCTATGGCGGTTTTTTCGGCGCCGGCATGGGCATCGTGATGATCGCCGCCATCGCCATGCAGGGCATCGAGGACCTCAACGAGATCAACGCGCTGAAGAACTGGCTCTCGGCGGTGATCTACAGCGTGGCCGCCCTCACCTTCACCCTGGGCGGCGCGGTGAGCTGGCCGCACACGCTCGTGGTCTTGCTCGCCGCCGCCGTGGGGGGATATCTGGCCGGATACGTGGCGCGCCGCCTGCCGGCCATTTGGCTGCGCCGCTTCATCCTCTTGGTGGGAACGGCACTCACGCTTTATTATTTCCTTTTTTGATCGAGAAGAGAGGGAAACCCCATGACCATCGCCTTGCCCCAAGGCGTGCAACTGCACGCGCCGCTGCACCCGCGTTTCGACGAAATCCTCACCCCTGGCGCGCTCGAGTTCGTCGCCAAACTGCACCGCCGCTTCGAACCCCGCCGCCAGGAGCTGCTGCGCGCACGGCAAGAACGCCAGGCGCGCATCGACGCCGGCGAAAAACCCGACTTCCTGCCCGAGACGCGCGCCGTGCGCGAGGGCGACTGGAAGATCGCGCCGCTACCCAAGGCGCTCGAATGCCGTCGCGCCGAAATCACCGGCCCGGCGGCGGACCGCAAGATGGTCATCAATGCCTTCAACTCGGGGGCGGACAGCTACATGACCGACTTCGAGGATTCCAACAGCCCCAACTGGTTCAACCAGGTGCAGGGGCAGATCAACGTCTACGACGCCATTCGCCGCAAAATCGACTTCGTGGCCGAAAACGGCAAGGAATACAAGCTCGCCGACCAGATCGCCGTGCTGCAGATCCGTCCGCGCGGCTGGCATCTCGACGAAAAACACGTCACCGTTGACGGACAGCGCCTCTCCGGCTCGCTCTTCGACTTTGGCCTCGCCTTCTACCACAACGCCAAAGAGCAGCTCGCGCGCGGCCAAGGCCCCTTCTACTACCTGCCCAAGCTCGAGAGCCATCTCGAAGCGCGCCTGTGGAACGACGTCTTCTGCTTCGCCCAGGACGAACTGGGGCTGCCACGCGGCACCATCAAGGCCACGGTGCTCATCGAGACGATCCTCGCCACCTTCGAGATGGAAGAGATCCTCTACGAGCTGCGCGACCACTCCGCCGGGCTCAACGCCGGGCGCTGGGATTACATCTTCTCCTGCATCAAGAAGTTCCGTAAGGACAAGGACTTCTGCCTGGCCGACCGCGCCCGCATCACCATGGAAGTCCCCTTCATGCGCGCCTATGCGCTCGCGCTCGTCAAAGCCTGCCACAAGCGCGGCGCGCCGGCCATCGGCGGCATGAGCGCGCTCATCCCGATCAAGAACGACCCGGAAGCGAACGAACGGGCGCTCGCCGGCGTGCGCCACGACAAGCGACGCGACGCCAACGACGGTTTCGACGGCGGCTGGGTGGCCCACCCGGGCCTGGTCGAGGTGGCCATGGAGGAATTCAAGGCCGTGCTGGGCGATCGGCCCAACCAGTGGGACAAGCAGCGCGACGAGACCTTCACCGCGCGCGACTTCCTCAACTTCCAGCCGGAAAAGCCTATCACCGAAGGGGGGCTACGCAACAACATCAACGTAGCCATCCATTATCTGGGCTCCTGGCTGGGCGGCAACGGCGCAGTGGCGATCCACAACCTGATGGAAGACGCCGCCACCGCCGAGATCGCCCGCGCCCAGGTCTGGCAGTGGATCTACAGCCCCAAAGGCGTGCTGGACGACGGGCGCAAGGTGACGGCGGAGCTGGTGCGTACCCTCATCCCCGAAGAGCTCGCCAAAGTCAAGGCAGAAGTCTCTGCGCAAGGGGAAGACACCGCCAACTACGACAAGGCGGCGAAGATCTTCGAGAAGATGGCACTCAGCGAGGAATTCACCGAATTCCTCACACTGCCCCTCTACGAAGAGCTGCCCTGAGCCTGGCCACGGTGCGTTTCTTCCCGCGGAAGCATCGCACCGACCTGGACCCGCCCCGCTGCCGTGCGGGGCGGCATGCGCTGCTCGCACCAAAGGATGATGCGGCATGACGATGCGTCCCGCGTTGCCCTTGCGCCTGATGCTTGCCCTGCGCCGCTGGTGGCGGGACGACGTGCTGGAACTGGCCAAGGAATGGCGCTGGAGCTTCCTGCCGCCGCTCATGATCTACATGGCGGCGGGCATCTCGGGACTCACCGGCATCGCCGGTACCTTCTTCGTCAAGGAATACCTCGACCTCTCGGCGGCCTTTCTCGCCGCGCTCGGTTTCTGGGCCGGCATCCCCTGGGCGCTGAAAATGCCCTTGGGGCATCTGGTCGATCTCTTCTGGCGCCGCAAGGCGCTCTTCGTCTGGCTGGGCGCCGCCCTGATCGCCGCGAGCCTTCTCATCATGATCGGGCTCACCACCGACCGGGAGGCAATGGCGGCGTTGTGGCCCGTTTCCTACTGGTACGTGCTCTCGACGCTACTCGCACCGCTCGGCTACGTCTTGCAGGACGTGGTGGCCGACGCGATGACGGTGGAGGCGGTGCCCACGCGCGACGAGCGCGGCGAGCCACTGCCCGAGGCGCAGATCAAGCTCATGCACACCACGCTGCAGACGCTGGGGCGCATCGCGATCCTTGGCGGCGGAGTGCTGGTGTCGCTCGCCAATGTGCTCGTTTTCTCGGGTACCGAGCAGCTCACGGCGGCGCAGAAAGCCCCGCTCTATGCGCGGGTGTATGCGCTGGCGCTCGTCATCCCTCTCGTGTCGGTCTCCGGCGTGCTCATGGCGGCCTGGATGCGCCGGCAGGCGCGGCGCCGCCACCTGCGGCGCGGCCTCGACCCGGCCCTGTGGAACGAAGCCAGCGTGGAAGCTCCGGCGCCCAACTGGCCACTGCTGTGGGGGAGCCTCTTTTTCGTCGCCTTCACCGTGACGATGGGGCTGCTGGATTTTCCCGGCAACCAAGAGGTGATCTTCGTCGGTTCGATGGCGGTGATCCTCTTTTTGATGCGCCGCCTCATGAACGAACTCACGCCCTTGGCGCGGCGTACCCTCGCCGGCACGGCGCTGGTGATCTTCGTCTTCCGCGCCACGCCCACCGCCGGTCCGGGGCTCACCTGGTGGATGATCGACGTGCTCGGCTTCGACCAATCCTTCCTTGCCAGGCTTTCCCTGATCGGCTCGGTGCTCACCTTGGCGGGGCTCTTCATCTTCCGCCGCTTCATGGCCGAGCGCTCCATTCTCGACATCGTGGTGATCCTGTCGGTGATCGGATCGCTGCTCTCGCTGCCCTACCTGGGGATGTATCACGGCCTGCACGAATGGACCAGCCGGATGACCCACGGCGTGATCGACGCGCGCTTCATTGCCCTGGTCAATACCGCCGTCGAATCGCCGCTGGGACAAGTGTCGATGGTGCCCATGCTCGCCTGGATCGCGCACTCGGCGCCGCCACACCTCAAGGCCACGTTTTTCGCCGTGATGGCTTCCTTCACCAATCTGGCGTTGTCGGCCGCCGAGCTGGGCACGAAGTACCTCAACACGATCTTCGTGGTCACGCGCGAGGTGCGCGCCCCCGACGGCACGGTGCTCGTGCCGGCCGACTATTCCCAGCTCGGTATGCTGCTCACTGCCGTGATCGCCATTGGGCTCATCGCGCCCTTGGCTACCGTGTGGTACGTGCGCAGCAGCACGAGGCTACAGGCCCAATGATGCCGACCCCCTCTTCCCCCGACGATCAGGAAGAGCTCGTCCTCTGGTACTGGCGACGCACGCGCCGGCTCACCTTCGCCTTGCTGCTCTTGTGGTTCGCCTTCAATCTCGGCGCCGCCTGGTACGCCGAAGCGCTCAATACGATCTCCGTGGGTGGCGTACCCTTGGGTTTTCTGCTGCTGTCGACGGCCTCCCCTTTGCTCTTTACGGTCATTGCCACGGTCTATGCCATAGCGATCAATCGTTGGGAGCGCCAGGCGCGCCGGCCCGGAGATTGGACTCCCATTAAAAAACCCGCCTCGCGGCGGGTTTCGTCGTAGCGCAACGGCAAGGGGGCGAATCACATGCGCTCGATCATCGCCTTGCCGAAGCCGGAGCAGCTCACTTCGGTCGCCCCTTCCATCAGGCGGGCAAAGTCGTAAGTGACGATCTTGTCCTGGATGGTGCGCTCCATCGCCTTGATGACCAGATCGGCCGCCTCTTTCCAGTCGAAGAAACGCAGCATCATCTCGGCCGAGAGGATGAGCGAGCCGGGGTTCACCTTGTCGAGCCCGGCGTACTTCGGCGCCGTGCCGTGCGTGGCCTCGAACACGGCGTATTTGTCGCCGACGTTCGCCCCCGGGGCGATGCCGATGCCGCCCACCTGGGCTGCCAGCGCGTCCGAGATGTAGTCGCCGTTGAGGTTGAGCGTGGCGATCACGTCGTACTCGGCCGGGCGCAGCAGGATCTGCTGCAGGAAAGCATCGGCGATCGCGTCCTTGACCACGATCTCGCGCCCCGTCTTCGGATTGGTGAACTTGCACCACGGGCCGCCGTCGATGGGCTGGGCGCCGAACTGCTCCTGTGCTACGCGGTAGCCCACGTCGCGGAAGAGCCCTTCGGTGAACTTCATGATGTTGCCCTTGTGCACCAGCGTCACCGACTTGCGGTCGTTGTCGATGGCGTACTGAATCGCCGCGCGCACCAGGCGCGTGGTGCCCTCGATCGACACGGGCTTGATGCCGATTCCCGAGGTTTCGGGGAAACGGATCTTCTTCACGCCCATTTCCTTTTGCAGGAAGTCGATCACCTTGCGCGCGCCTTCGGACTGCGCCGGCCATTCGATGCCGGCGTAGATGTCTTCCGTGTTCTCACGGAAGATCACCATGTCGACGAGCTCGGGGCGCTTCACCGGCGAGGGCACGCCATTGAAGTAGCGCACGGGGCGTATGCACTGATAGAGGTCCATCTCCTGGCGCAGCGCCACGTTGAGCGAGCGGATGCCGCCGCCCACCGGCGTGGTCATCGGCCCCTTGATGGACACGGCGAATTCCTTGAGCGCCGCGAGCGTCTCTTCGGGCAGCCACTGGTCGGGACCGTAGACGCGGGTGGCTTTCTCGCCGGCGTAGACTTCCATCCAGTGGATCTTGCGCTTGCCGCCGTAGGCCTTGGCCACCGCCGCGTCGATCACCTCGATCATCACCGGCGTGATGTCGACGCCGATGCCGTCGCCTTCGATGTAGGGCACGATGGGATCGTCGGGGATCGGCTGACCCAATACGATTTTCTGGCCGCCCGCAGGTACCTTGATCTTGGAATAGCTCACGGTTCTTCTCCCTGATGTCATCATTTCGGGGTCGTGCACCGGCCGCCGCCCTGCCGCAACCGCCGCCCCGAGCCGTTTGGCGCCTTCGCGCGCCGCCATTTCGTATTATCCAATAAAGTCCCACGATCCGAAAGCGCGCGACGCAACGGCGCCGTTGTATCATTTTCCTCATGAGCACGAGGAGCCACGGAGCGGAAACACGATGTCCCCATCCCTGCCGTCCGAGCGCATCGCCGAGGCGATGGCCCGCGTGATGATCGAAGGGTTCGACCGCCACTACCGCATCTTCCGCGAAACGTCCAGCCGCGCCAAAGAGCTGTTCGAGGCCGGCGACTGGCCCAAGCTGCTCGAGGCGGTGCGCGAGCGGGTGGAATTCTACGACCAGCGCGTCGAGGAGACGGTCGAACGCCTGCGCCGCGAATTCGACGTCGCTCACCTCGACGACGCGACCTGGCAGCAGGTGAAGCTCTACTACATCGGTCATCTGCTCGAACACAAACAACCGGAACTCGCCGAGACCTTCTTCAACTCGGTGACGACCAAGATCCTGCACCGCAGCTACTTCAACAACCAGTACATCTTCGCCCGTCCGGCGATCTCCACCGAGTACATCGAGTCCTTCCCTCCGGTCTATACCAGCTACTATCCCAAGGAAGAGGGGCTGCGGCGCACCATCCGGCGCATCCTCGAAGACTTCGACTGGCAGCGACCGTTCGAGGATCTGGATCGCGACGTGCTCTACATCCTGCGCACCGTCAAGCGCCACCTGGGCGGGCGCTGGCCGGCGCCGGAAGTCAATGCCCAGATCCAGGTACTCTATTCCGCCTTCTATCGCAACAAGACCGCCTACGTGATTGGCAAGGCGATCAACGGCCACCAGGAGTATCCCTTCGCGGTGGCGGTGCGCCACGGCGACTCGGGCATGCTGGTGGTCGATGCCCTCCTGCTCGAAGCCTGGCGCATCTCGGTGCTCTTTTCGCTGTCGCGGGCCTACTTTCTCGTCGACATGGAAGTGCCCTCTGGCTACGTCAATTTCCTGCGCTCTATCCTGCCCAACAAGCCGCGCTCCGAGCTCTATACCATGCTGGGGCTGGGCAAGCAGGGCAAGACCATGTTCTTCCGGGATCTCATCGCCCATTTGCGCCACTCCAACGACCATTTCATCATCGCCCCCGGCATCAAGGGCATGGTGATGCTCGTATTCACCCTGCCTTCCTTTCCTTACGTCTTCAAGATCATCAAGGACGTCTTCGGCAGCAGCAAGAACATCGACCGCGAAACGGTGCGGCAGAAATACCTCATGGTCAAGCGCGTCGACCGGGTCGGGCGCATGGCCGACACCCTGGAATTCTCCCAGGTGGCCCTGCCGCTGGCGCGTTTCTCGCCGGAGCTGCTCGAAGAGCTGCGTGCGGTGGCCGCTTCTTCCTTCGAAATCGAGGGAGACCAGATCGTCATCAAGCACCTCTACATCGAACGGCGCATGACCCCGCTCAACCTCTATCTGGAAAACGCCGACGACGAAACGCTCGAACACGCAGTGCGCGAATACGGCAACGCCATCCGCGAGATGGCCATCGCCAACATCTTCCCCGGCGACATGCTGTGGAAGAACTTCGGGGTGACGCGCTACGGCCGGGTGGTGTTCTATGACTACGACGAGATCGAGTACATGACCGACGTCAATTTCCGCGCCATCCCGCCAGCGCCCTACCCCGAGATGGAGTTCTCGGGCGAAGCCTGGTACAGCGCCGGGCCGCTCGACGTCTTTCCCGAAGAGTTCGCCACTTTCCTGCTGGGCGATCCGCGCATCCGCAAAGCCTTCCTCAAATACCATCGCGACCTGCTCACGCCCCAATTCTGGCAGGAGGTGCAGCGTCGCATCCGCGCCGGCATGGTCGAGGACTTCTTCCCTTACGGTGAAGAATTGCGCTTCTGCCGTCTCTACCCGCCGAAACGGCGAAAGCCTTCGTTACCCCAAACCGGCGGCGAGATGCCATAATGGAAAACGATGAAACGATCCCCATGGAACGGACTGCCATGAAGAAGACGAGATTTCCCCTCCTCATTCTCGGCGCCACGGCACTGCTCGCCGCCTGCGCCGAAAACCCCTACCGCGGCGAGAATGCGAAGACTGCCACCGGTGCCACCATCGGTGCGGTGGCGGGCGGCGTGCTCGGCCGGGTCGTGGCCAGCGACAACGCCAAAACCGGAGGAACGCTGATCGGCGCCGCGGTGGGCGCCACCGTGGGCGGACTCATCGGCCGCCAGATGGACCAGCAGGAAGCCGAACTGCGCCGCCAGATGGCGAGCAGCGGCGTGGAGGTCCACCGCCAGGGCGACACCATCCGCCTGCAGGCGCCCGAGGCCATCACCTTCCAAACGGGCAGCGCCACCCTGCAGCCGCAGTTCATGAGCGTACTCGACCAGCTCGCCCAGAGCCTGCAGCAGTATCCCAACACCATCGTGCGCATCGAGGGGCACACCGACTCCACCGGTTCGGCGGCCTTCAACCAGACGCTGTCGGAGAACCGCGCTCAGGCGGTGGCGAGCTACCTCATCCAGCGCGGCGTGCCGGCCAACCGCATCCAGACCGTGGGCTTCGGCGCCACCCGTCCCATCGCCGACAACCGCACTCCCGAGGGCCGGGCGAAGAACCGCCGGGTGGAGATTTTGCTCGTGCCCATCGTGGATCAGCAGGGCCAAGGCTGACCGGCCGAAGATTCAGCCCAGTGGCCGTCTGAGCGCACTGCGCCGCTGTTGCCAATCCGGCAGGTAGCGCGCCACCATGGCCCAGAACGCCGGGCCGTGGTGTGCATGGAACAGATGGGCGAGCTCATGGACGACCACGTATTCGATGAGATCGGGCGAGCGCTCGGCCAGATAGAGGTTGAACGTCAAACGTCCCGTGGCCCGGGTACAACTGCCCCAGATGGATTTGCAGGGACGGATGCGCCAACGAACGGAAGGTGCGTGCATTCGCTCCTGCCAGTGGGGTAGCATTTCCGCGAGGCATCGCGCGAGGCGCTCTCCCTGCCAGGCGCGCAGGAGCCTCCACCCTTCGTCCAGGCTCCGGACACCGCGCACGAGAAATCCTTCCCCTTCGCCGAAAAGGACCACTGCCTCCCCTGTGTCCGGAGATATTTTCAAGGGATAGGGAACCCCGAAGAGCCAGACCCGATCCGGAGGTTCACGGCGCAAGCGCGATCGCTGTTTTTGCACCCAGGCCGATTTTCCTCGTATCCAGGCCGATACCGCGTCCCCATCGGCATGCAGGGGAATGGACACGCGCAGACGCCCGTCGGGTGGCATGACACGAAGATGCCAGTGGCGGATGGGCTTACGCCGCACTTCCACGACTTCCCCGTCGACCTCCAAGAATCCGGTTTCGGCTTTCATGGCCAGCGATGCTACCATAGCCCTCACTCATGCCACCCTGCGAGGATGCCATCATGCTCTTCACCGAAGCCCTGCGCATCGAGATCCAACGCAACGTCGCCCAGGCGCTCGCCGAAGACGTCGGCACGGGCGATCTCACCGCCCGCCTGATCGACGCCGATGTCCGCACACGCGCCCGCGTCATCAGCCGCGAAGCGGCGATCCTGTGCGGCCAACCCTGGTTCGAGGCGACGCTGCGCGTGCTCGACCCTGCGGCGAGTTTCACCTGGCACGCCGCCGAGGGGGCGGAAGTCGCACCCGGGCAGACGCTGTGTGAAGTGGAGGCGAACGCCCGGGCGCTGCTCACCGCCGAACGCACGGCGCTCAACTTCCTGCAGCTGCTCTCCGGCACGGCCAGCACCACGCGCACCTACGTGCGTGCGGTCGAAGGGACGCGCGCCCGCATCGTCGACACGCGCAAGACGGTGCCGGGGCTGCGCCTGGCGCAGAAATACGCCGTGCACGTGGGCGGCGGCACCAACCACCGGCTGGGACTCTACGACGGAATCCTCATCAAGGAGAACCACATCATCGCCGCTGGCGGCATCCGCCAGGCGCTCGCGCGGGCGCAGGCGCTAGGGGCGGCGCACGCCTTCATCCAGGTGGAGGTGGAGACGCTCGACGAACTCGCGGAAGCGCTGGAAGCCGGGGCGCAGATGATCCTGCTCGACAACATGACGCTCGAGCAGATGAAGGAAGCCGTGTGGATCAACGCCGGCCGCGCCGAGCTCGAAGTCTCCGGCGGCGTCGAGCTCGAGCGGGTGCGGGCGATCGCCGAGACGGGGGTCGACCGCATCTCGGTGGGCAAGCTCACCAAGGACGTGCGTGCCGTCGACCTCTCGCTGCGCCTGCTCGAAACCTGAGCCTCCGGAGGACCGCGGCCCCTGCGCACAGGCAAGCGAGGCGTCCTCAGGAACGATTCACACGCCCTCAGGCATGCGCCGCGACGTAGTCCTTCACCTGCTGCACGTCGGCGGGCAGGCGTGTGACGCGCTGCGGCCGTTGCTCCAGATCGGCGAGTTCGGCCGGGCGCGGCGGTTCGAATCCCACCGCCTCGCGCAGCGTCTCGGCGAACTTCGCCGCTTGCGCCGTCTCGAGCACGACCACGGGCGTGTCCTCGATGCCAGCGCAGCGTGCCACCGTCACCGCGTCGGCCGTATGCGGATCGATGAGCACGCCGTGGCGCGTCCAGACGTCGCGGATGGTTGCGAGCCGGTCGGCATGCGTGCTGCGACCGGAGACGAAGCCGAATTCGGGCAAGCGCGCCCAATACGGCGTCCCCTTGAGGTCGAAATATCCCTGTGTCTCCAGCGCCTGCCACAGCCGGCGCAGCGCCTCGGCGTCGCGCCCCACCAGGTCGAAGACGAAGCGCTCGAAGTTCGAGGCCTTGGAGATGTCCATCGACGGGCTGGAGGTGGCGAAGGTCTCGCTCGATGCGCGCGGGCGGTAGACGCCGGTGCGGAAGAATTCGTCGAGCACGTCGTTCTCGTTGGTCGCCAGAATCAGACACCCGATGGGCAGCCCCATCTGGCGGGCGATGTGCCCGGCGAGGATATTGCCGAAGTTGCCGCTGGGCACGGCGAAAGCCACCGGCTCGCCCACGCGCTCGGCCGACTGGAAATAACCGGCGAAGTAATAGACCACCTGCGCAGCGATGCGCGCCCAGTTGATCGAATTGACCGCGCCGATGCGATGGCGGCGCTTGAACTCGGCATCCTGGCTCACCGCCTTGACGATGTCCTGGGCATCGTCGAAGGTCCCCTTGACGGCGAGGTTGTGGATGTTCGGTTCCTGCAGCGAATACATCTGTGCGCGCTGGAACGGGCTCATGCGCCCGGCCGGCGAGAGCATGAAGACCTGCACGCGCTCGCGCCCGCGCATGGCGTATTCGGCGGCCGAGCCGGTATCGCCCGAGGTGGCACCGAGGATGTTCAAGCGCTCATCGCGGCGCTCGAGCACGTACTCGAAGAGCTCGCCCAGCAGCTGTAGGGCCATGTCCTTGAAGGCGAGCGTGGGGCCGTTGGAGAGCTCGAGCAGCCCGAAACGGCCCTCTTCCAGCCAGGTGAGCGGCGTGATGCGCGCGGCGCGCGCCGGATGGCGGGCGAAGGGGTAGCGCGTGGCGGTATAGGTGCGCACCACGAGCCGGGCGAGATCGTCCTCGGCAATATCGTCGAGGTAGCGGCGTAGCAGCTCCCAGGCGAGTTCCCCATAGGGCAGGCGCGACAGGCGCTCGAGCTCTTCGAGCGGAATATGGGGATAATGCGCCGGCACGTAGAGCCCGCCGTCGGCGGCGAGCCCCTCCAGCAAGATGTCGGAAAACTTCAGTACGGGCGCCTGCCCGCGCGTCGACAAGTACTCCACGGCCACCTCGAGATCGAACGATAGTCGCGATTATACGACGCTCGAGCGCAGCGCTTCGAGCGGCGGACGGCGCAGCAGCGGCGTCACCGTAAGCATGCCGGCAACGGCCACCAGCAGCACGGCGAACCCGGCGGCCGCGGCGAGCAGCCCCCAGCTGAGCGCCACTTCCAGGCGGAAGACCGACGCCGCGAGCCACAGGCCGAGTCCCGCGCTCAGCACGACCGAAACCAGCGCCCCCACGGCGCCCAGCGTGGCGAACTCGAGCGCGAGCGTGGCGAGGATCTGCCGGCGACGCGCCCCCAGCGCCCGCAGGACGGCCACGCGCTGGCGCCGCTCCTCCTGCCCCAGCATCCAGCCCACCGCCAGCACCAATGCCCCCGCCCCCAGGGTGAAGGCGAACACCGCCTGCAGCAACGCCGCCACCCGATCGCTCATGCGTTCGAACTGCTCGCGGATGCGACCGACGTCGATCACGGTCACGTTGGGAAAGCGCTCGACGAGCATCCGCTCGAAGGATTCCCGTCCCGGCGGCAGGCGATAGCTCGTGATCCAGGTAGCGGCAAAGGATTCGAGCAGTGCCGGCTGCGTGACGACGAAGAAATTGACGTTCATCGATTCCCATCGCAGCCGCCGGATGCTGGTCACCACCCCCTCGACTTCCTGCAAATCGATGACGAAGCGCAGGCGGCTGCCCAGCCGTAGGCCGAAGGCTTGCGCCAGCCCCTCTTCGACCGAGATCGCATTCTCCGGCGCACCCGCCTCGCCGTGCCAGCGCCCCGCCACCACGCGGTTGTCCTCGGGCAGCGTCGTGCCATAGCTCAGGTTGAACTCGTGGCGCATCAGGCGCTGCGCGCGCGGATCTTCGAAAGAGGTATCGCTCACCGGCGCGCCGTCGATCGCCACCAGGCGGGCACCGCGCACCATGGGCCAGAAGCGCGGTTCGGCTAGCACTGCCTCGGCAAAGGACGTGCGCAGCGCCTCCATCTGGTCGGCCTGCACGTTGATGAGAAAGCGGTTGGGGGCATCCGGCGGGATTCTGAAGCGCCAGGCTTCCAGCAGATCGCCACGCACGATGGCCAGCAGCCACAGCGCCGCCAGCCCCAGAGCGAGCGCCCCGGCCTGCAGGGCGGAGAGGCCCTTCTGGTTGCCGAGCGCACGCCAGGCAAGGCGCAGTGGCACCGCCGCGCCCGCGGCAAGCCGCCTGAGGGCGGCAAAACCGCTCGAGCCCGCCACCAGCAGCAGCGCGAAACCCGCCACCAGTCCCCCGAAGACGCCCAAGGCCAGTTGCGTCTCCCCCGCGAGCAGGACTGTGAGCGCAAAGAGCGCCAGCGCCCCGGCGCCGGCGGTGGCGAGCACCCCGCCACGCCAGCCGCCCCAATCGCGCCGCAACACGGCAAGCGGCGTCACCTGCGCGAGCGCCACGAGCTGTGGCACGGCGAAGCCGAAGGCGAGCAGCAGGGCGAGCAGCCCCGCCGGCCAGGCGGCCCACCACCGCAGCGAAGGAAGGCTCGCCGTCTCCACCACCTGCGCCGCAAGCACCGCAAACCCCTGCTGAGCGAAGAGCCCCAGCGCCGCCCCGAGCACCAAGGCGAGCGCAAGCGCCGCGACGAATTCCCCCAGTACGATCGCTGCCACCTGCCGCCGGCTCGCCCCCAGGCAGCGCAGCAAGGCGGCGACGTCGAGCCGGTCGCGCACGAAACGGCGCGTGGCGAGCCCCACGGCCACGGCCGCGAGCGCCACGGCCGCGAGCACGGCAAGGCGCAGAAAGCGCTGCGTCTGTTCGAGCAGCGTTTTCACCGCCGGCTGACCGTCTTGCAGCGAGACGAATTCTTCCCCCTTGCCCAGACGCTCTTGCGCCTCCTCGGCCACGCGACTCAGCGCCTTCGCAGGCCCGGCCAGATGAACGCGCCACTGCGCCCGCACCCCCGGCCCGAGGAGGCCGCTCGCCGGCAGATCCTCGAGACTGATCCAGGATTCAGGGAGAAAATCGAGAAAGCTTCCCCCGTGCTCGGGATTGACGCGCACGATGGCAGAAACGCGCAGGGTGAGGCGCCCCACCCGAACCTCGTCGCCGGGTTCGATACCGAGCAGGCCCGCCAGCGCCTCGTCGACCCAGACATCCCCTGGCGCTGGTCCTTCTTGTACGGATTCTTCCGGCCCGTCGGCATTTCGCCGCAAGAGGAACCGTCCGCGTAGGGGATAGCGCGGCGGAATCGCCCGCAAAGCCGACAGCTGCCAGCGCTCGCCCGCGCGCAGGATCGAGGTCATGGCCACGCTCTGCACGCGCTCGAGCTCGGGATGACGATCCAGCCAGGAAAGCACTTCAGGACGCCAGGGGCGGTTGGCGGTGATCAAGGCATCCCCGCCGAGCCAGGAACCGGCCTCGCTCATCAGGGCCCGTCCCAGGCGGTCGTTGAGCCACAGGACGCTGCCCACGGCGGCGACGGCGAGTGCGAGCGCCGCGACGATGGCCGCGAGCGCCGGCGTGCGCAGATCGCGCCGCAGCAGGCGCAGCGTGATCCGCAGGTTCATGCCGCGAGCACGCGCGTGGCGAGCGTGGCCCAGTAGGCCGCCCCCAGCGGCAGGATCTCGTCGTTGAAGTCGTAGTGCGGACTATGCAGCAGGCAACCCCCCTCGCCGGGGCCGTTGCCGATCCAGACATAGGCGCCGGGGCGGTGCTGCAGGAAGAAGGCGAAATCCTCCGCCCCCATCGACGGCGGCTCGTTGCGGCGCACGTTCGGCGCTCCGACGAGCGCGGCGGCCGCCTCGGCGCAGCGCGCCGCCTCGGCGGCGGTGTTGATCGTGGGCGGATAACCCTCGTCCCACTCGATACGGAAGGAGAGACCAAAAGCCGCCGCCACCCCTCGTCCGATGCGTTCCAGCTCCTCGCGGATACGGGAAAAAAGCTCCGGCGCGAAGGCGCGCACGGTACCGGCGAGCTCTGCCTCCTCGGGGATCACGTTGAAGGCATGTCCGGCGTGGAACTGTGTTACCGACACGACCGCCGCCTGCAGCGGATCCACGCGGCGGCTCACTACCGTCTGCAGCGCCTGCACGAGCGCCGCCCCGGCGGCGACGACATCATCGCCCAGATGCGGCATGGCCGCATGCGTGCCGCGACCGCGCAAGGCGATGCGGAACCGCTCGGTGCCCGCCATCACCGGACCGGAGTGGACCGCGAACTGGCCGACCGGCAGGCCCGGCCAGTTGTGCATGCCGTAGAGCTCGCGCACGGGAAAGCGCTCGAAAAACCCCTCCTCGACCATACGCCGCGCCCCTCCGCCCCCCTCCTCGGCAGGCTGGAAGACGAAGACGACGGTGCCGGCGAACGCCGGATCGGCGGCGAGGAGCTCGGCAGCGGCGAGCAACATGGCCGTATGCCCGTCGTGACCGCAGGCGTGCATCTTGCCCGGCTCGCGCGAGGCGTAGGCGAACGTGTTGGCCTCGGGGATGGGCAGGGCGTCCATGTCGGCGCGCAGCGCGATCATGGGGCCGTCGCCCCCCCGCCCTCGGAGCACTGCGACCACGCTGGTGCCGGCCAGTCCCTCGATCGGCTCGAGCCCGAAAGAGCGCAGGCGATCGGCGACGAAGGCCGCGGTCCGCCGCTCTTCATAGGCGAGCTCGGGATGCGCGTGCAACTCGTGCCGCCAGCTCCGCCAGACCGATTCACGGGCCCGAGCCCGCGCCAACCACGATTCCGTATCCATCATCCCCTCCCCCCCTCGAGGACTCACTCGATCACGAGCTGCACCTTGGTCGGCGGCAAGCCTTTGGCGCGCCGTGCCTTCTCGATGAGATCCGCGGCCTCGGTCTGCCGTTTTTCCAGCGCCCAGCTCACCGCCGTTCGCCCTTCCTCGTTGAGTTTTTCGGTATCCGCCCCGGCGGCGAGCAGGCGTTTGACCACGTCCACGTGACCGTTGCGCGCCGCCAGCATCAAGGCCGTGCTGCCGTTGGGCGCAGCGGCATTCACGTCGGCCTTGGCGCGCAGCAGCACCTCGACGCACTCGAGGTTGCCCTGTAGCGCCGCATAATGCAGCGGCGTCCAACCGGCGTGATCGACGATGGCTCCGGCATCGATCAGACGCTGCAGCACCTTGGCATGCCCCTTGAGCGCCGCCATCATCGCCGGCGTCTCGCCGACGAGGTTACGCCGGTTGGGAGACGCCCCGGAGCGCAACAGCAGATCCACCATCGCCTCGTCGCCGTTGGCGGCGGCAAGATTCAAGAGCGGATTGCCCTTTTCGTCGGTGGTATTTGGATCTATCCCCTTGGCGAGCAGTTTCTTCATGGTGGCCGTGTCGCCGTTTTGCACGGCGAGCGCCGTATCCTCGACGAGATCGGCAGCGAAGAGCGGGGCGATTCCCCAGCCCAAGGTCACGGCCAAAACCACCGTGTGCAGCCAGCGCTTGCCAAAAAGAGATTTCGTGGATCGACGAGCGTTCCTCATTGCGATGAGCTCCTTGCCCCAGAAAAGAGGCGGAAAAAATTCTCGGTGGTACGCTCGGCGATGCGCTCGAAGGGCACGCCGCGCACTTGGGCGAGGCACTCGGCCACGAAACGCACATAGGCCGGCTCGTTCGTCTTGCCGCGGTGCGGTACTGGCGCGAGATAGGGCGCGTCGGTCTCCACGAGGATGCGATCCTCGGGCACGAAGGCCGCCACTTCGCGCAGCGCCGCGGCGTTCTTGAAGGTGAGGATGCCGGAAAAGGAAAGGTACATGCCCAGGTCGAGCGCCGCCCGTGCCACCTCGAGCGATTCGGTGAAGCAGTGCATCACCCCACCGATTGCCTCGATCCCTTCCTCGCGCAGGATCGCCAGCGTGTCTTCGGCCGCGGCGCGCGTGTGTACGATGACCGGCTTGCCACAGGCACGCGCCGCCCGCAGGTGGGTGCGAAAGCGCTCGCGCTGCCACTCGGGACGATCGGTGAGCCGATAATAATCGAGCCCTGTTTCCCCGATGCCGATCACCTTGGGCTCGGCCGCGAGTTCGACGAGGCGCTCCAGCGTCGGCTCCTCGCCACCCTCGTGATCGGGATGCACGCCGACGCTCGCCCACAGCCGATCGTCGCTGCGCGCAACCGCCAAGACTTTGGGGAAATCCTCCAGCGTCACGCCGATGCACAGAGCGTAACCCACGCCGTTCGCGGCCATGTCGTCCAGCACTGCAGGCAGGCGCTCGGCAAGCCCGGGAAAATCGAGATGGCAATGCGAATCGACCAGAACGGTCATCGTTTCCTTTCCTTTACAAGGTATGAGTGGTGCGACCGGAACCGAGCAAGGTGCCGAGCTTACGCTCGATGCGCACCCGAAGCTGCTGGGAAGTTTCCGATTCGGCGAAATGCACGCCGATCCCCTGCACCCGATTCCCCGGCACCCCCGCCGGCGTGATCCACACCACGGTGCCGGAGACCGAGAAACGCTCCGGTTCGTCGGGCAGCTGCAGCAGGAGGAAGACTTCGTCACCCAGATCGTAATGCTTGGTCGTGGGCACGAACACGCCGCCGCGCAGCAGAAAAGGCATGTAGGCTGCGTACAGGGCGCTGACGTTGGCCACGTTCAGCGACAGCACCGTCGGGCGCATTTCGGTTCGCGGCCCTTCATCGAACACCATCGTCATCCTCCCACCGTATCGACGTAATCCGACAGCACGTCTTCGAGAAAGAGCCGCAGGTTGAGCGGATGCCTCACCCACTCGGCCCGGGCCCTTGCCCTACGCTCCAGCGCGAGCCAGGCACGCAAGGAAGCCCGCCCGGCGAGCGCCTCGAGCTGCCCCGCGGCTCGGGAAAAATGGCGCGCGGCAGCCCCCGAGGCGACGCGAGCGAGGTCATGCAGCCAGCGCAGCCACCAATCCATCCACGCCTCCAGCCCGAAGCCGCTCTCCTGCGTCTCCTTGGCCCTGAGCCAACTCTCCAGCCCGGCCGCCCACGCCAGGGGGGCCTTCGGCGCATCTCCACCTGCCTCGGCAAGAAAACGCTCAAGCCACCGCCCCCAGCCGGACCGGGCCCAGCGCAAGGCAGCCAAAGGCGCCCCCCCGGCGAGATCGAGCAGCGGCGCGGCCTGAGCCCCGCCCTCCTGAGTCTCGAGCCAGGCGAGGGCGAGGTCCCGCCGCGGCGGCGCGATCCACCAAACCTGGCAGCGGCTGCGCACCGTCGGCAACAGCGCCGACGGCGAATCGGTTACCAAAAGGAATGATACTCCCGCCGGAGGCTCCTCCAGCACCTTGAGGAGCGCGTTGGCCGTGAAGCGGTTCATCGCGTCGGCCGGCACGATCGTCACCACCCGCCGCCCCGTCTCGGCCAGACTCAAGCCTTCCTGCAAGGCGCGAATCTGTTCGATCGTGATCTGCCGCCCTTCGTTCCCGAGCGCAGTCTCCGGCGCCAGACGCCAGGCCATCGGATGGGCGCCCCTATGCAGCAAGCGGCAGGAACGGCACTGGCCGCACGCCGATTCACCCGCCTCGAGCGGACGCTCGCACAACCAACGGGCGGCGAGCGCTTGGGCGAGCGCCTCTTTGCCCACGCCGCGCGGCCCGCCGAGCATGAGCGCCTGGGGTGCACGTTCTGCGGCCATCGCCGCCGCGAAGCGCCGGTACAAGGGTTCGAGCCAGGGCATCAACTCGGCCATCGCCGCTGCACCTCCGCAATCACCTGCTGCGACAGCGCTTCGGGCGGACGGGTCGCATCGAGCACGACGAAGCGCCCCGGCTCGCGCGCCGCCCGTTCGAGATAGGCCGCCCGCACCCGGGCGAAGAAAGCTTGGTCGAGCCGCTCGAAGCGGTCCCGCCCCCGGGCGCCGGCCTGCGCGAGCCGCCGCCCCGCCACGGCCGGATCGAGATCGAAGAGGAAGGTGAGATCGGGACGAAACCCTCCCAGCACCCAGCGCTCGATCAGGGCGAAGCGCGCCGCGTCCACGCCGCGCCCGCCCACCTGATAGGCATAGGACGCATCGCTGAAGCGGTCGCACACCACCCAGCGGCCGGCCGTGATCGCCGGCAGGATGCGCGCCTGGACATGCTCGCAGCGCGCGGCGAACATCACCAGGAGCTCCGTCTCCGGCTGCATCGCTTCCGCGAGCACCACCTCGCGCAGGCGCTCACCGGCGGGCGTGCCGCCCGGCTCGCGCGTGCGCTCGAACGGCGTGCCGCGCGACTGCAGAAAATGGCACAAAGATTCGAGCTGGGTCGTCTTCCCCGCCCCGTCGATCCCTTCGAAGGTGATGAAGGGAGCGCGTGCCTCGGATCCGGTCATGGGCTTTTTCGTCCTTTCTGCCAGCGCGCCACCGCGCGATTGTGCTCCTCGAGCGTGCGCGAGAATTCGCTCGATCCGTCGCCGCGCGCTACGAAATAAAGGTACTCCGTCTTTTCCGGCCGCACCGCCGCCCAGAGCGAGCCCCGGCCCGGCAGGCAGATCGGCGTAGGCGGAAGACCGCCGCGCGTATAGGTATTCCAGGGATGGTCCTCGCCGAGATGGCGCCGCGTCAGGTTCCCGTCGAAGCCCTCTCCCAGGCCATAGATGACGGTCGGATCGGTCTGCAAGGGCATGCCGCGGCGCAGGCGGTTGACGAAGACCGAGGCCACCTTGCCGCGATCTTCCGCCCGCCCCGTTTCCTTCTCCACGAGGGAAGCGAGGATCAGCGCTTCGTAGGGGGAAGAAAGCGGCAGATCCGGATCGCGCGCCTGCCATGCCGCCTCGAGTTCCTCTTTCATCTTGCGATAGGCCAAGCGATAGAGCTCGCGATCCGGCGTCTTGCGGTCGAACACGTAGGTGTCGGGGAAGAAAAGCCCCTCGGCCCGCACTTCGCTCGCGCCGATCGCCGCGAGCAACGCTCGCTCGTCGGCCCCGGTGAGTGTTTTCTCCACCCAGGGATGGCGCTCCAGCGCGGTGCGCATCTGGGCAAACGTCCACCCCTCGACGAAGGTGACGCTCTCGCGGATGCGCTCGCCACGGCGCAGCAGATCGAGCAGCTGCGGCGCCGTCAGGCCGCGTTCGAGGCGATAATAGCCCGCGACGATGGCACTGCCGGGCTGCACGCGCGCGAGCAGATACAAGGCATGGGGTTCGACTCCCACCCCCTGGCGGGCCAGGGCGCGCCCTGCCTCGAGCACCGAAGCTCCTCGCGGCACTTCCACCTCCATCGTCGCCGCCGCCATCGGCAAGGGCCGCAGCCACAGCCACCAAACCGAAGCCGCACTCAGGCCGAGGATCGCGGCCAGCGCCAGGACGATCGCCGCCCCCCATCGCCGCCAAGCGCCCTTGCGTTCTTTCCTACCCACGAAGCGCCTCGCAAAGCCCTGCCGTCCGCCGGGTGGACGGCCAAAAGCGCGATTCTATAATGATTGCGTCGACAATTCCGTCCTCCGGTCGTTCCTATGCCCCTGACTCCCGAGCTCGCCGAAACCCTCGCCCAGCACCGCTGCCGCCTCGCCGGCGACGAAGTGCTCGCTCCGCCTTCGCCAGAGAACGCCCCCCGCGTCGTGCCGCTGCCTTCGCTGGCCGTTCTGAAGGCAGAAGGGCCAGACGCCGCCACCCTGCTGCACAATCTCCTGACGAACGACATACGCGCCCTGCCCGTCGGCGAAGCCCGCTGGGCAGCGCTCCTCACGCCCAAAGGGCGCGTATCCGCGCTCATGCTGCTGTGGCGGGAAGCGCAAGACCGTTTCCTGCTCGCCCTGGAAGCGGCGCTCGCCGAGCCGCTGCGCGTCGCGCTCCTGCGCTACCGGCTGCGCAGCAAGGTCGAATTCCTCCTCGAAGAAGGGCTTTTCGCCTTCGCTCGCCTGCAGCCAGACCGGATCGAACCGCCGCTCGTACCCCCCACGCTCGAACGCTTGGACGCCGGCCATGCGCTGCACCTCGCCCCCGGGCTCGGCCTCGAGTTCCTGCCTGCCGAGACCGCTCCCGCACGGTTCGAAGCGCTGCTCGCCGCGGGCCACGTCCCCGGCGGAACCGCCGACTGGCGGCTCGCCCTGGTGCGCCATGGGTTACCTTGGCTCTTGCCGGAGAACCGCGAAGCCTTCCTCCTCCAATGGCTCAACCTCGACCTGCTCGGCGCCGTGAGTTTCACCAAAGGCTGTTACCCCGGCCAGGAGATCGTCGCCAGAACGCACTACCTCGGCCGCCTCAAGCGGCGGATGTACCGGCTGGGCGCACGCGAAGGGGAACCGCCGGCGACCGGCGCCGACTGTTTCTCCCCCGCCTTCGGCGAGCAGGCGGCCGGCCACATCGTGCTCGCGGCGCCGTGCCCCGAAGGCGGGTTCGAAGCGCTCGCCGTCCTGCAGCGCGAAGCGGCCGAGACGGGCGAGGTGCGCTTCGGCTCCCCCGACGGGCCTCGCGCCGCACCCCTGCCCTTGCCCTACCCTCTGGATTAGCCCATGTGCCTCATCGCCTTCGCCTGGCAGGCACACCCGGACTATCCGCTCATCCTCGCCGCCAACCGCGACGAGTATTTCGCCCGCCCGGCCGAACCCATGCACTGGTGGCCCGACGCGCCGCTGCTCGCCGGGCGCGATCGCACCGGCGGCGGCACGTGGCTCGCCCTCACGCGCAGCGGACGGCTCGCCGCGCTGACCAACTACCGCGACCCGACCCGGCATCGCCCCGGCGCCCCCAGCCGCGGCGCCCTCGTCGTCGCCGCGGCGCTCGCCGACTCCGCCCCGCTCGCCGTGCTCGAGCGCCTGGCCGAGCGCAAGGACGAGTACCCGCCTTTCAATCTCCTCGTGATCGACCGTGACGAGGCGGCGATCCTCGAATCGCGCACCGGCCGCGTCGCGCCCATCCCCCCGGGCCTGCACGTTCTGTCGAACGCGCTCCTCAACACCCCCTGGCCCAAGGCCGAGCGCGCGCGGGAACTGCTCGGCGCCGCCATCTTTCCCCAGCCCTCGCACGAGCGGCTGCTGGCGCTGCTCACCGACCGGGCGCACGCCCCGGACGAGCTGCTGCCCGACACCGGCATCGCCCCCGACTGGGAACGGGCCCTGTCGGCGATCTTCGTACAGACCCCGGGCTACGGCACGCGCTGCAGCACCCTGGTGCTGCGCCGCGCCGATGGCGTCACGGAAGTCGAAGAGATCACCTGGAACGAAGCGGGCGAAGCGGCGGGCAGCGTGCGGTTCAGCGTGACGCCAAGCGATTGACGGGCCGCCCGAATCACCTGCTGCGCGACGGCGGGGTGACGTTACGCGGCGCTGCCTCTTCCGTGCACCTCGCTACAGCGCCGCTCGCGACATTGCCTTCACAGCCGCTCATTCGGAGGCCGATGCGAGCGACTCTGCCGCCTCCTGCGCCCGCGCCACGATCCGCACTTTCGTCCCCACCGGCACCCGGTCGAAGAGTTCGGCCACATCGGCATTGCGCATGCGGATGCAGCCGTGGGAACCGGGCACGCCCATCGGCACCGTGTCCGGCGCGCCGTGGATGTAAATATAGCGGCGCATGGTGTCGACCTCGCCCAGGCGGTTGAAGCCCGGCTCCTCGCCGCACAGCCACAGGATGCGGGTGAGGATCCAATCCCGCCCCGGGTGCGCCGCCGCCAGTTCCGGCGTCCAGATTTCGCCCGTGGGGCGACGTCCGACGAACACCGTCCCCAGCGGCGCCCCGGCGCCGATCTTGGCACGGATGCGGTGCCACCCCAACGGCGTCTGCAGGCTGCCCCGCCGCTGTCCCGCCCCGCGGGCCGCCGTCGACACCGGATAGCTCGCCACCACCCTTCCTTCCTCGCAGCACCACAGCCGCTGCGCATCGAGCGCCACGATCAGCAACATCCCTGCTCCTTTTTCCGCGCAAGGCGCCGCTCGGCGAAAAATGCCCGCAGCAGCGCGCCGCAGGCCTCGGCCGCCACCCCGCCGCGCACCGAGGTGTGATGATTGAGCCGCCGCTCCCGGAACGGATCGAGCACACTGCCTGCCGCCCCCGTCTTCGGATCGGGCGCGCCGAAGACCACACCCGCCAGCCGCGCGTGCAGCATCGCCCCGACGCACATCAGGCAAGGCTCCAGCGTCACGTAGAGCACGCAGCCCGGCAGCCGGTAGTTGTCGAGCCGCAGGGCTGCCTCGCGCAGGGCCACGATCTCGGCGTGCGCCGTCGGATCCCGGCTCGCGATCGGACGGTTGAAGCCCCGCCCGATCACCTCGCCCTCGTGCACCACCACCGCCCCCACCGGCACCTCGCCAAGCGCCCAGGCTTTCTCCGCCTCCGCAAGCGCCAGCGCCATGAAGCGCTCGTCGTCCGACTCTCCTTGCTGCAACACGCCGCGTCTCTCGTACCACACTGAAGCGGCAAGTCTACCCCAGCGCCGCCTCTTCCCGGCTAGAATGACGCCGCGAGGAGGATCTCATGGCCACGGAAGAAAGCGCACTGTTCCAGCCGGTAGGGCGATGGTGCTCGGGCACGGTCCACGCCTGCCCGCCCGAGACCTCCGTCGACGCCGCCGCACGCCGCATGCGGGAATTGGGCATCTCCAGCCTCATCGTGGCCGAGGCGCCCGAACACCCCCTCGGCATCCTCACCGACCGCGACCTGCGCAACCGCGTCGTCGCGGAAAACCGCCTGCCTTCGACCCTCACCGTGGCCCAGATCATGAGCACGCCCCTGGTGACGGTGGGCGCAGCCGAACCCCTGCACCGCGCCCTCTACCTCATGGCGCGCCACCGCATCCACCGGCTCGGTGTCGTCGACGCCGAGGGGCGCCTCGTCGGCATTCTCAGCCAAACCGATCTGCTCCGGTTGCAGCGCCACTCGCCGCACCAGCTCGCGCTCGACATCGAACACGCCGAGGATTTCGCCACCCTCGCCGCCCTGCAGCGCGACCTGCAGCGGCTCGTCGGTGTCCTCGCCCGTGCCGGGACCCCCATTCGCGAGCTCGTCGAAGTGATCGCCTTCCTCGACGACGCGCTCGCCCGCCGCGTCTTCGAACTCACCCTGCCCGATCCGGCCCTCCAAGACAAGCTCGCCTTCCTCGCCCTGGGCAGCCAGGGGCGCGGTGAGCAGACGCTGGCCACCGATCAGGACAACGCCTTCGTCTACGCCGACGACTGCACCCTGGAAGAACTCGCCGCGCTCGATGCATTTGGCGAGACGCTCACCCAACGCCTCATCGACATCGGCATCCCCCCCTGCCCAGGCGGCATCATGACGCGCAACCCCGACTGGCGCCGCTCGGTACATGAATGGCGCATCCTCCTCTGGGAATGGCTGCAAAAGCCTACTTCCGCCCACCTCATGAACGCCAGCATGCTGGCCGACCTCAAACCCCTCGCGGGCAACGCCGCGCTCGCCGAGCCGCTGCGCGAAGCCTATTACGAACACGCGCAGAGCGACCCTCTGGTACTCGCCCGCATGGCGCAGAACACCCTGCGCTTTGCCGTCCCTCTGGGCTGGTTCGGCCGCATCCAGCCCAACACCGGCGAAGAGGACCTGCTCGATCTCAAGAAAGCCGGCATCTTCGCCATCACCGACGGCGTGCGCATCCTCTCCATCCAACACCGGGCACTAGAGGGGAATACGTTCAAGCGCATCGAACGGCTCGCCGCGCTCGGCGTGCTGCCGCAAGCCGAAGCGGCCGAGCTCGCCGCCGCCTTCGCCTTCCTCACCCGGCTGCGGCTCGACGCCCAGCTCGAACGCCTCGCCGCCGGAGAGCCCGCGCGCAATGCCCTCCCCTTACGCCGCCTCGGCCGCCTGCAGCGCGCCGAACTGCGCAGCGCGCTCGAGACGGTGCGGCGTTTCCAGAAATTTCTCAAACTGCATTTTCGCCTCGATCTGCTGCGCAGTTGATTTTTCGACGCTTCGTCGTGCCGCACCCCCTGTCGCGGCGCCGGTTTTCGCCAAAATCCGATACTTTTGTCATACTAAATGTCGTATGTACAACGCTTTGAAACAACTACATTTTTTATAACTTATTGATTTTAAAATACTTTAATTTTTTGCGTTTACCCGATTTCTGGGCTATAGTTCGCTCCAGCGCAACGCCCAGGAGCATCGAGATGAGCCAGAAAAACACCACCCAGACTCCCGCCAAACCCACCGTCGACAACCTCCCGCCTCAGGAGATCTCCACCGAGGTCCTGCTGGAGAAATATGCCAAAGGCGACGAACGCACCGTCGCCGACGTGCGCCGGCGCGTCGCCCGGGCGCTCGCCGCGGTCGAGAAGGAAGAAGAACGCCCCGCCTGGGAGAAGAAATTCCTCTGGGCGCAGGAGCACGGCTTCATCCCCGCCGGGCGCATCAACAGCGCCGCCGGCACCCAGCTGCAGGCCACGCTGATCAACTGTTTCGTCCAACCAGTGGGCGACTCCGTCACCGAATCGGTCGACGGCTACCCCGGCATCTACACGGCGCTCGCCCAATCGGCCGAAACCATGCGCCGCGGCGGCGGCGTCGGCTACGACTTCTCCCGCATCCGCCCGCACGGCGCGCTCGTGCGCGGCACCCAGTCGAACGCCTCCGGGCCCGTCTCCTACATGCGCGTCTTCGATCGCTCCTGTGAAACGGTGGAATCGGCCGGCGCGCGGCGCGGCGCCCAGATGGGCGTGCTGCGCTGCGACCACCCCGACATCGAAACCTTCATCCACGCCAAGGACCACGGCGACCTGTCGAACTTCAACATCTCCGTGGCGGTCACCGACGCCTTCATGCGCGCGGTCGAAGCCGACGAGATGATCGAACTCGTGCACAAGGCCGAGCCCGGCCCCGAGATCAAGGCCGCCGGCGCCTACCAGCGTGACGACAAACTCTGGGTCTATCGCAAGGTGCGCGCGCGCGAGCTCTGGGACCAGATCATGCGCTCGACCTACGACCACGCCGAACCAGGCGTGCTCTTCATCGACCGCATCAACCAGGACAACAACCTCTATTACTGCGAAACGATCGAAGCCACCAACCCTTGTGCTGAGCAACCCCTTCCCCCCTACGGTTGCTGCGATCTCGGTTCGATCAACCTGACGCGCTTCGTGCGTGACCCCTTCACCGACGAAGCACGCTTCGATTTCGAGGCCTTCGGCAAAGTGATCGACGTGGCCGTGCGCATGCTCGACAACGTGCTCGACGTCACCCACTGGCCCCTGCCCGAGCAGCAGCGCGAGGCCATGAGCAAGCGGCGCATCGGCCTTGGCTTCACCGGCCTGGGCGACGCGCTCATCATGCTCGGCAAGCGCTACGACGCCGAAGAAGCGCGCCTCACCGCCTCCGAGATCTCGCGCTACATGCGCGACCGGGCCTACGCCGCCTCGGTGGAACTCGCCAAGGAGCGCGGCCCCTTCCCCCTCTTCAATCCCGACCTCTACCTCACCGGCGGCAACTTCGCCTCGCGCCTGCCCGCCGAGCTCAAAGCGCTCATTCGCAAGCACGGCCTGCGCAACTCGCACCTCCTCTCCATCGCCCCCACCGGCACCATCTCGCTCGCCTTCGCCGACAATGCGAGCAACGGCATCGAACCGCCCTTCTCCTACACCTACACTCGGCGCAAGCGCATGGCCGACGGCACCTTCAAGGAATACAGCGTCGAAGACCACGCCTGGCGCCTCTACAGACACCTGGGCGGCAACGTCGAACACCTGCCGCCGGCCTTCGTCACCGCCCTCGAGATCTCGGCCAAGGCCCACGCCGCCATGGTCGCGGCGGTCGCCCCTTACATCGACACCTCCATCTCCAAGACGGTCAACGTCGCCGAAGACTACCCCTACGACGACTTCCAGGACCTCTACACCTTCGCCTGGAAGTCCGGCCTCAAAGGGTTGGCCACCTACCGGCCCAATACCGTCGTCGGCGCCGTACTCACGGTCGAACCCTCCAAGGAAAAAACGCCCGAGACGAGCGAGATCGAATTCACCGACGCCAACCGGCGCCTCTCCATCCAGAAACTGCCCGCACCGGTCCTCTCCAGCCTGCGCTGGCCCGGGCGGCCGAAACTGCCCGACGGCAACCCCGCCTGGACCTACATGCTCGAAACGCCGGAAGGCGAATTCGCCCTCTTCGTCGGCCACATCGACCAGAACGGGCACGGCGCCTTCCCCTTCGAAGTCTGGGTCAATGGCGCCGACCAGCCCCGCGGCCTCGGCGCGGTTGCCAAGACGCTCTCCATGGACATGCGCGCCAACGACCGCGGCTGGCTGCAGCTCAAACTCGAAGAGCTCGCCAAGGTCGTGGGCGAGAAATCCTTCGACATGCCCTTCCCGCCACATGGCGAGCCCAAGCGCTTCCCCAGCGTCGTCTCCGCCTTTGGTCAGGTGGTGCGCTACCGCTGCGAGCGGCTCGGCGCCTTCGAGCACCTCGGCGACACCCCCGTGCTCGACAGCCTCTTCAGCCGCCACGAGCCCAAGACCGGCACGGAAGGCACGCTCTCCTGGACGGTGGACATCCAGAACCCGACCACGGGCGACGACTTCATCCTGGGCCTGAAAGAGATCACCCTGCCCTCGCCCGACGGCGCCGGCCCCATGACCCGACCCTACGCCATGTGGCTTGCCGGTCACTATCCGCGCTCGCTCGACGGCCTCACCCGGATCCTGTCGCTCGACATGCGCGTCATCGACCCGGCCTGGATCGGCATGAAACTGCGCAAGCTCCTCAACTACCCCGAGCCCCTGGGCGACTTCATGGCCTTCGTGCCCGGCGACCGGCGCCAGCAGAACTTCCCCAGCACCGTGGCCTACCTCGCCCGCCTCATCATCCACCGCTACGCCATGCTCGGCATCCTGGATGAACGGGGATTCCCCATCCGCGAAATGGGCCTGCTGGAAGCACCGCGTGACGAGCGCGATCCCAAGCTCATGCAAGGCGCGCGCTGCAGCGAATGCGGCAACTACGCCGTGATCCGCAAAGACGGCTGCGACTTCTGCACCGCCTGCGGCGCGGTCGGCACCTGCGGCTGACCTCTGCCCCGTCGCGGAAAACGAAACGCCCGGCCAGGAGCCGGGCGTTTTTCGCTTTTCATCTGCAACGCCACACCAATCCGAAGCGGGTTCCCTTGTGGCTTGTAGTCCGTTGAACTACAATTCAGCCATGGACTTCGAATGGGATGAGGCAAAAAGCGAAACGTGCTTCGTCGAGCGCGGGTTTGATTTCGCCTATGCGGCCAGAGCCTTCTTCGATCCGAATCGCCTGATCCAGGCTGACACCCGATACAGCTATGGAGAAGAGCGTTACCAATTGGGTTGATCGAGGTTCCCACGTACATCCGAAGCATGCGCTCCAGCCCGATCGTCGGCCGGCCAGGCCCTTCATTCTTGGGGTAGAACGGATCAAGCGTCGCCACTAGCGCTTTCTAGGGCGTCACTGCCTCGAGTTGCGCCAGAAAACGGTCCCGGCGCGTCTGTTTCTTCTTCGCGGCATACTCGAGTTCGGAAAAGCTCGACTGCATGGCAGCCCCCCTTCGGCTGGATCGTCTCCGGCATTATCCCAGGCCGGGTCGACGTCGGGAAGGGGGAATAAATCAGCGTTTCCTTAGTACGATACTACATACTATTCATAAAACTGGGAAACGATCATGACCGCCGCCACCCGCCGCTCCGCCGTCACCCGCGAGGCGGTGTTCGCCGCCGCCGACCGTCTTGCCGGCGAGGGACTGCGACCGACGCTGGAAGCGGTGCGGCAACTCGGGGTCGTCTCAGAAAACGGAAAAAATCGTACGCTAAGCGGACGGCGGCCTTCTGCTCCGCTTACCGAGCACCACGCCAGCGCTGACGACGGACAGTTTCAGATAGGTGTACAGCCATTCCCCGACTTCCTGGCCTGACAAGGCAGCATTACTCGGGAATGCCCCGGCGAACAGCGCGGCAAGTGTCGCCATTCCCGCAACCAGGAACCCGGCAGTCATGCCGTGCTTCCAGGCCAGCAGGCCCACCGACAGGGCATACGGAAAAATGCTCCGAACCGGGGAATCGGTCACGGTACTGACGAGCACGCCCCCAAGGAGAACGCCGATGGCGACGACGACATGCGTGCTGAATGGAAGGGGCGGCATGCTGTCGTTCGGCGAAGGCTGCGTCGTCACGCGCCCTCGTTTCGCTGCTTGCCGATGTTCTCGGTGATCTACCGGTCGAGTTCTTCGCGTCGGAAGCGCCATGTGCCACCGAGCTTGAAAGCGGGCAGTTGCCCTTCCTGGGCAAGCCGATACAGCGTTCGCTTCGTCACGCGCAGATAGGCGGCGACTTCAGTCAGGGTCAGGATATCGAACCCAGTTTCGATCATGATCACACCGATACCAGAACGTCACCTTGAGATTCGGCCAGCACATGCTTGGTCACGCTGCCCAGCAGCAACTCTTCCAGGAAGTTCTCTCCGTGCTTGCCCATCACGATGAGGTCGCAATCGCATTCCTGCTCCTGCTCGGTGATGCGCAAGGTTGGATTGCCGTGCAGGACGACCAGATGGGTGCCCTCAGGCGGCAGCCCCGCCTCGTCGCGCAGCGCATGAAGCTTTTGAAGCGCCTCCTGTCTGGCCACGATCCGATAGCGGTGAATGGTGTCCTCGTCCACGCTGGCATAGCGTAGCTGCCCCTCGAAGGGCACCTCGAAGGCGTGAAGCAGCACGATGTCGGCCTGCGGCGCAACGCTGCGTGCATGCCGGATCGCGCGAAGCGAAGAAGGCGAAAAATCGACTGGCACCAGAAGCCGCCGGTAGGGTTCGTGTGGTGGCAGCTTGACCACCAGGACGGGGCATGTCGTTGTGCTCAGGATGCGCAAGGCCGTCGTCCCCAGCACGAAGCGGCGAATGAGGCTTTCTCCCTTGGCCCCACAGACCAGCAAGTCGGCGGCCAGTGCGTCGGCTTTTTTCGCCAGTTCCGCCAGCAAAGCACCGGAGGCCAGATGTACGCCGGGCGCGATGCCGTAGCGCTGCTGAAGGGATGCCGCCAGGTCGCGAAGCTTTTGCCGCGCCGCATCCAGCACCCTCTGTTCCATGTCAGCGGGCGCAATCCCCATCAGTTGGCGCAGCCGTTCCAACGGGGCGAGATTGGCCACGTAGAGCAGATCAAGGGAAGCCCCCGTCTCTTTGCCGATCAGGGCCGCGCGTTCGGCCGCATGGCGGGCCGGCGCCGACAAATCGGTCGCCGCCAATATTCGTTTCAGTTGACTCAAGTCGTCCTCCTTGGTTTGATGAGTCCTGCCGTGCATTGCAGAGCGGCAAACCGGTGCCCTTGGCGACCTCGGCGGTTTGGACTGCCCGCAGATCGTGTGAACTGGACCCCGATGTCAAGACAGATTTCATCCGAGTTTAAGTTGCGTCCATCGCTTCCATCGCAGCAGAACAGCGCTGCCCTGTTGTTGCGCAGGGAGTATCCCCTGCTCCGCTACGGTGCACAGGAGATGCTTCCCGCACGCCGCCGAACCGATCCGGGATACTCGCGCCGCCGCCAGTCGCGTCGGCATACACCGCATTCGGCGTGCGGTTGCCCAACGACTGGTGCGGGCGCTCGGCGTTGTAGAACGCGAAATACTCCGTCAGCCCGATCGTCAGCTCGGCTATCGTGCCGTACCCTTTCAAATACACGTCCTCATACTTGAGGCTGCGCCACAGCCGTTCGACGAAGAGGTTGTCCAGGGCACGGCCGCGCCCATCCATGCTGATGGCGATCTCTTCGCGTTGGAGCATGCCCGTGAATGCCGCACTCGTGAACTGCGATCCCTGATCGGTGTTGAAGATCTCGGGCTTGCTGTGCAGGCTCAACGCATCCTCCAGACAATCGACGCAGAATGACGTGTCCATGCTGTTGCTGATTCGCCAGGACAGCACCCGCCGCGAATACCAGTCGATGATCGCCACCAGATACACGAAGCCGCGCAGCAGCCGGAGGTAGGTGATGTCCGTGCTCCACACCTGGTTCGGTCTTGTCACTGCGATGCCGCCCAGCAGGTAGGGATAGACCCGATGCCCCGGATGCTTGACGCGGGTCGACGGCCCAGGTGCCATTCCCGCCAACCCCATCAGGCGCATCAGCCGCTGCACTCGCTTGCGATTGACCGTATGGCCCTGGCGCGCCAGGTACACGACCATCCGCCGGCTGCCGTAAAACGGCCGTCGCGTGTATTCCTCGTCGATCAGCCGGCACTGCAGCAGATCCTCCTCGCTCGCCTCGCCGGGTGCCTGCTGCCGGTAGAAGGTAGCCCGCGCCACCCCCGCCAGTTCGCATTGCCGCGCCAGCGCCGGTCCCGCCTTCCGGTCAATCCAGCCCTTTCTCAGCTCGCCGCTCATAGTCCAGACTTTTTTTGAGCCAGTCCAGTTCCATCTTCAGCCGCCCGATCTCCCCATACAGGCGCTCTTCGTCCGCCTGGGCCGCAGGCCTCGGCCCGCGCTTGCCCTCGAACAGCGTGGCCGCCCGCTCCATGAGTTCCTTCTTCCACTGCCCGACCACGACTGGATGCACGCCGTACTGCTGCCCGATCTCGTTGAGCGTCTTTACCCCCCTCAGCGCTTCCAGCCCTACTTTCGCCTTGAACTCTGCGCTATGCACCTTGCGCTTCTTGCCTTCGCTCATGTCATCGTCCTCCCCGGACGACAGCTTAAACCGGTGTCTCAAATTCGGGGACCACTATAGTGAGGTAGAATTGTCAAGTATTTTCACTTGTTCTGCAATGTGCAGATTCCAGCCCTCATACCAACAACAAGGCCGTTTCATGACCAAGCACTTGACCAGTGATCGCCAGGAAACTCCGCTGCGCCCCCATTGGCATGCGCTGACGAAGGAACAGGTCGAGCACACGCTGCAAACCGGGATGAATGGCCTGACGGATACGGAAGCGCGGAACCGCCGCGCCCAGTATGGCCCGAACCGCCTGGTCCCGCCGAAACGGCGCGGCCCGCTGCTGCGCCTGCTCATGCAGTTCCACAACATCTTGCTGTACGTGATGATGGGGGCCGCCGCCATCACGGCCCTGCTCGGACATTGGATCGACACCGGAGTGCTGATGGCGGCGGTGCTCATCAATGCCATCATCGGTTTCATTCAGGAGGGCAAGGCCGAATCGGCGCTCGATGCCATCCGCGCCATGCTCTCGCCGCGTGCCACGGTGATCCGCGACGGGCAGCGCCGCGAGATCGATGCCGCCGAACTGGTGCCGGGCGACCTGGTGGTGCTCGCCTCGGGAGATCGCGTCCCGGCCGATTTGCGCCTGATCGATGTGCGGGAGCTGCGCATCGAAGAGGCCGCCCTGACCGGCGAGTCGCTGCCGGTGGAGAAATCCGATGAAGCCGTAGCCGCCGACGCCCCGTTGGGGGACCGCTACTGCATGGCCTACTCGGGAACGCTGGTGGTCTATGGTCAGGGCATCGGCATCGTGGTCGCGACCGGCACCGCCACTGAGTTGGGAAAGATCAACCGGATGGTGTCCGGCATCCGCGCCCAGACCACACCCCTGCTGCGTCAGGTGGACCGTTTCGGCCGGGTGCTCGCCGTGGCCATCCTGGGCATGTCAGCTGCGACCTTCGTGCTCGGCGTCTGGTTGCGCGGACATGCCCCGTCGGAAATGTTCATGATGGTGGTGGCGCTGGCCGCCTCGGCGATCCCGGAGGGGCTGCCGGCGACCATGACCGTTACCCTGGCGCTGGGCGTGCAGCGCATGGCCCGCCGCAATGCCATCATCCGCCGCCTGCCGGCCGTGGAAGCCTTGGGCTCGGTGACCGTGATCTGCTCGGACAAGACCGGCACGCTGACACGCAATGAAATGACCGTCCAGCGCGTGGTCTGCGCAGGGCATGTATTCGACGTGGGCGGCGTCGGCTATGCCCCGGTCGGGGACCTCTCCATCGACGGCCACATCATCGATCCGGACCACTATCCCGCGCTGGCCATGGCAATCCGCGTGGGCGTGTTGTGCAACGATGCCCGTCTGAGCGAAGAGGATGGCGTGTGGCGAGTAGAGGGCGACCCGACCGAAGGGGCCTTGCTCGTGCTCGGTGGCAAGACCGGCTTCACCCAGCGCGTGGGCGACGCGGCCTGGCCGCGGCTGGATGCCATTCCCTTCGAGTCGCAGCACCGCTTCATGATCACCTACCACCGCGACAGCGACGGTGAGCCCTGGATCTTCGTCAAAGGCGCACCGGAGCGCATCCTCGACATGTGCAGCGCGCAGTTGAGCCATGACGTCGAGCGGCCGCTCGACGTCGACTACTGGCGGCGCATGGCGACCGACATGGCGGCCCAAGGGCTGCGTTTGCTCGCCCTCGCCTACAAGCGGGCAGCCCCACTGGGGGATCGTCTGAGCTTCGCCGACGCGGAGTCGGGCTACGTGCTGCTTGCCCTGGTCGGCATCATCGATCCGCCCCGCGAAGAAGCGGTGCGTGCCGTCGGCGAGTGTCACCGCGCTGGCATCCGGGTCAAGATGATCACGGGCGATCATGCCGAGACGGCACGCGCCATTGGTGCGCAGCTCGGCATTGGCGTCGGCAAACCCGCGGTCACCGGGGCCGAAGTCGCCGTGATGGATGACGCCGCCTTGCGCCGGGTGGCCATGGAGGTGGACGTCTTCGCCCGCGCAGCACCGGAACACAAACTGCGCTTGGTGCAGGCGCTCCAGGATGATGGCCAGGTCGTGGCCATGACCGGCGATGGGGTGAACGACGCCCCGGCGTTAAAACGCGCCGACGTGGGTGTGGCAATGGGCATGAAGGGCACCGAGGCGGCCAAGGAGGCCGCCGACATGGTACTGGCCGACGACAACTTCGCCACCATCGTCAGCGCCGTGCGCGAAGGCCGCGCCGTCTACGACAACCTGAAGAAGTTCATCCTGTTCATGCTCCCCACCAACGGCGGGGAGGCGTTGGTGGTCATCGCCGCCATCCTGTTCGAGCTGACTTTGCCACTCACGCCGGCGCAGGTGCTGTGGATCAATATGGTCACCGTCAGCACGCTCGGTCTTGCCCTTGCCTTCGAACCTCCCGAGCACGACGTGATGCGCCGCCCACCCCGTGATCCGCGCGAGCCCCTGCTCTCGTGGTTCTTCGTCTGGCGGTTGGCGATGGTGTCGGTGCTCATGGCGGGTGCTGCCCTTGGCCTGTTCCTGTGGGAGTTGGAGCTGGGCAAGAGCCTTGAAACCGCGCGCACCATGGTCGTTAGCGCGGTGGTGATGGCAGAGGTGTTCTATCTGGTCAACAGCCGTTTCATTTTTGCCTCGGTCGTCAGCCTCGACGGCCTGACCGGCAACCGTTACGTCCTACTGGCCATCGCCGCCTGCATCCCGCTCCAGATCGCCTATACCCATCTGCCGGCTATGCAGGATGTTTTCGATTCGGCCGACCTGACGCTGCTGGAGTGGGGCAAGGTCGTGGCAGCCGGCTTGTTGGTGTTCAGCGTGGCCGAGTTCGAGAAGCTCATGATCCGCCGCAGTCCTTTGGCCGCGCGTCTGAGCAGATAGTCTTTCAAGGAGATGCCCATGACCGCCATTGCTTCGTCCGATACTGCGCCCCAGCGCCTCCTGTTGGCCACCGATCTGAGCGCCCGCTGCGACCGTGCCTTGGATCGGGCGGCCCAGCTGGCCGAAGAATGGCAGGCCGAACTGACTGTGCTCAACGTCCTCGACCCGGCAGCATCGCCTGACCAGGCATTGACCTGGGCCAGCGGGGCCTCCGATGAGCAGCTCCTGCACGTGGCCCGGCGGCAGCTCGCCCGCGACCTCAAGGCGATCAAGGTTCCGGTAAACCTCTGCATCAGCCGCAGCGGAGACGCGGCGGCGGCTATTCGCAGAACGGCCGTCGACACGCAATCGGCGCTGGTTATCACCGGCGTCTCCCGCAACGAGACCCTGGGACGGCTGCTGCTCGGATCGACCGTCGAGAACCTGGCGCGCACGCTGCCCGTACCCTTGTTGGTAGTGCACAACCGGGTGCATGAACCGTATCGGCGGATCGTCGTGGCGACCGACTTTTCTGAATCCTCTCGGCACGCCCTGATGGCCGCAGCGCGCCTCTTTCCCGGGCGCGAGCTGATCGTGTACCACGCGCACAGGTCTCCGATGGCAGAACTGGCCGATGCGTCGGTCAACTCCGGCGTGTGCGTGAGCATCGTGGAAACCGAGTGCGCCGCCTTCCTGGCGGCGACAGTCCTGCCCGAGGGGACGAAGCTCAGGACGGTCGTCGAATACGGGGCCATCGAGGCCGCGTTGACCCAGTACGTGCGCGAGCACGACATCGATCTTGTGGTCATGGGCAGCCACGGCCGTAGCGGGATCATGAGCCTGTTGCTGGGCAGCACCGCCGCCAAACTGCTCAACTGGCTGCCTTGCGACATGCTGCTGGTGCCCGACCCGCGCGCCAGGGGATGACGGCGGCTCGTGCCTGGATAACTTCAGGCGTGAGCGCGGGACGAACTGTTCGGCTGAGGGGCGAAGCGTTGCAGCACGTGCCCGGCCATCCCCTTGGCCAGTTCTTCCTCGCCGAAGAAGACCGTGCCGATGCCTTCCTTGCGCAGCATCAGCGCCTCGTCCTCGCCGTGGGTGCGCAGGACGATCTCGATATCCGGATTGAGCGTCCGCGCCGTTTCGGCCATCTGCCGGACATTGAGCGGATCGGGCGTGGCCACCACGAGCATGGCCGCTTCCGCGATATGCGCCTGGATGAGCACTGCAGGATCGGCGGCGTTGCCTGAAACCGCTGCCACTCCTTGCTTACGGAGTTTCTCCACCAGTTCACGATTCTGTTCGGCCACCACGTAGGGAATGCCGCGCGCCTCCAGCGCGCTGGCGATCCGCTTGCCGACCCGGCCATAGCCGACCAGCACCACGTGCCCCTCCAGGTACTTGCGCTCGGTGCTCATCGGCAGCTCGGCATAGGGATCGGTGCGCCGGTCAAGGCTGCGAGCGAATTCCGAGCGTTGGAGAATCCACTTTCGCACGGGCTCGACCGTGGCGAACAGCACCGGGTTGAGCGCGATGGAAATGAGCGCACCTGCCAGGACGAGACTCATGCCTTCGGCGGGCAGCAACCCCAGGGAAAGACCCAACCCAGCCAGAATGAATGAGAACTCGCCAATCTGCGCCAGACTGGCGGAAACGATCAGCGCCGTATTGAGCGGATAGCGGAAAGCCAGCACGAGGGCCAATGCCGCGACGGACTTGCCGAAAATGATGATCGCCAGCACAGCCAGCACGTGCCAGGGCTGTTCCACCAGAATCGCGGGATCGAACAGCATGCCCACCGATACGAAGAAGAGCACGGAGAACGCATCGCGTAGAGGCAAGGACTCTTCCGCCGCGCGATGACTGAATTCCGACTCGCGCATGACCATGCCGGCGAAGAAGGCCCCGAGGGCAAACGAGACGCTGAACAACGCAGCCGCCCCGTAGGCAATGCCAATGGCGCTTGCGACAACCGCGAGCGTAAACAACTCGCGCGAACCTGTGCGCGAGACCTGCCACAACATCCAGGGCAGCACGCGTCGGCCGGCAACCAGCATCAGGGCCAGGAAGGCACCGACTTGCAGCAGCGTTTGCCCGATGGTGATCCACAAGGGCTTGGCAGCTGCCGCGTGGGCGGCTTCTGAACCGCCCAGGACGCCGGCCAGCGGCGGCAGCAAGACCAGGACCAGCACCGTGGCGAGGTCTTCGACGACCAGCCAGCCCACGGCAATGCGACCATTCATGCTTTCCAGCACGCCACGGCTCTCCAGGGCCTTGAGCAGCACCACGGTGCTGGCGCACGACAGCGACAAGCCGAAGATCAAGCCGCTGCCCCAACTCCAGTCCCATCCCCACGCAACCGCCATGCCCAGCAACGTGGCCAGTCCCATTTGCACCACTGCGCCCGGCACGGCGATACGCTTGACTGCCAACAGGTCATCAAGCGAAAAATGCAGCCCGACGCCGAACATCAGCAGCATGACGCCGATCTCCGACAGTTGGGAGGCCAGCTGCACATCGGCCACGAAGCCCGGCGTACCGGGTCCGATGATGATGCCGGCCACCAGGTAGCCCACCAGTGCCGGCACCCTGATCCGCTCGGCCAGAAAACCGAGGATCAGGGCGATGCCGAAGCCAGCGGCGAGCGTGGTGATGAGTGAGATGTTGTGATCCATGCAGTGGTCTTTGAAATGGAAATGGAGATGATGAAAACGGGCTAGCTAGGTGTCAGGTCTCGGACGATTACGCGGTATTTTTATGAAAAGTTCCGCTTTTTCTGCGTACCACCTTTTCATGGCTTCGATGGGCGGGACATGCCCCAAGGCTTTCTGGGGGATGTGGTGATTGTACAG
>NZ_JSYB01000058.1:0-1076 GCF_054823945.1 Tepidiphilus sp. HLB4
GAGGGGGTGGGGGTTTTTCGAGGTACCCAAAGACTACTGGCGCAGCACCTTGCGGCCCGAAGAATGGCTACTGATCGAGTGGCCGCAAGGCCATGCCGAACCCGTGAAATACTTCCTGAGCACCCTGCCGCCCGACACACCCCTGGATCGTCTGGTGCATGTGACCAAGATGCGCTGGCGCATCGAGCGTGACTACCGGGAGCTCAAGCAGGAGTTTGGCTTGGGGCATTACGAAGGGCGCAACTGGCGCGGCTTTCACCACCACGCCACCCTTTGCATTGCTGCTTACGCATTCCTGCTGCATCAGCGCCTCGCGCACGGCAATAAAAAAAACGCCGCTCGAGCACAAGCACCTGGCCTACCCGAAGGTTTCGTCCCTCGCGGTAGCAAAAAGAGCGCAACGGCATGTGCCGGATTCGATTGCCTCACTGCGGCAGCTCATCGCAACACACATCGCAAGACAACTCATGCGATGTCCATGCTGCGGGGTAACCCGTCGCAATTTGTGACACAGTCAAATTAGAAACCTCTCGGTCGCAAGCGCGCACCATGCACGAATTGCCGCAGGCTCCCTTGTATTCGGCAGGAATGGTTAATCAGCGCCAACATTTGGCTGTCGCTCAGGCGCTTGCAATCAGGCTTGACGCCCCACTCTATGCCCGGTAGCCGCTGAAACTCTTCCCCCTTGCTCACAACGCTCACGCCTTACCCATCCTTGACGCGCTTGACCGCCAATTCCTTGCACTCCACGGCGTGAGCCTGGTGTTCGTCTTCGATGCGTCGCCATCCGGTCATGAGAAAGGCTCCTTGGCGCTCAAGGCGCGAGTCGTTCCTGGTGTCGGCCCAATCCGAGATAGGCCTCGATCACGCGCGCATCGGTGGCGAGCTCGTGGGCCGGCCCGTGCATGGTGATCTCGCCCATCTCGAGCACGTAGCCGTAGTCGGCCACCTGCAGCGCGGCACGGGCGTTCTGCTCCACCAGCAGGATGGAGACGCCGCGCTCGCGCAGCGCGGCGATGATGCGGAAAATCTCGCGCACGATGAGCGGGGCCAGCCCGAGCGAGGGTTCGTCGAGC
>NZ_JSYB01000059.1:0-10988 GCF_054823945.1 Tepidiphilus sp. HLB4
GGTCGATCCCCGCGCACGCGGGGGAGGCTCTAGCAAGCAACACATTGAATCTTAAAGATTTTTAAGGAACATTCTTTACATATCGACGGACTTCGACGGAATCTCTCGACGGGAAAGTAATATCCCATCTACCTCAACCAATCCAATCTTTGGAGTACCGAGCATCTTCGCGTCCTGCCCCCCAGGCATATCATGTGACTGCCATACCATGACAATAGAAGCGTCTACCTCATGAGGAAACCAGCTTTCGAGCACATCCCAAATTCGATCACGCACTGCCGGTGACAAGCGGGGGGCACTATAAACGCCAGGCGCCATTTCGAGAAGCACTGAAGCAAGGAAGCCGCGTACTCGCGGGGAGACATTACGCGTCACGATCACGGTCATCGACATCGAAGAGATCCTTGACGCGGTCGATCATCGTCGCGACGAGTTTATTTTGCCGAAACAAGGCAGCGGCGTGCTTACGCACGATGCGCTCGATAGATTCGTCTTTGTGCTCACGAGCCGCTTTGACGGCTCCGAAAGCCAGCGGCAGCGTGACGTCAACGCGATAAAGATCGGCGATGTCCAGCGTAAACGCGTTGCTCGATTCTTCATGAATAAATCCGAGTGGTGGCAAGGCGCCGACGGCAGCTACGGCAAGATCAGCGGCAGCCTCAACAAAGGTGGCGGCGTGATTGATCGCCTGGTTGGGAATGTCGGTCTGTTCGGGATGGGCGCGATCATAGCGTCGCCCTTTCCACTCGATGCCATATTGCTGAGCGACGACGTGGTATGCTTCTTTGAGTCGAGCTCCTTCGATACCGCGTAAGACTTCGATGTCTCGATGCGGCAGAATGCGACCGAAACGCCACGCATAGAGACGGCGGGCGGTATCAAGGCGTTTCCCAGCATCAGCCCACCGTAAGGCGTGAATGCGGGCCACGTCAGATCGCCCCTGTCCCATGGGCGGAGCGGTGTAGCTCTTGACCCCGCCCTCGCCGACTGCAGCGATCAGGGTTCCATGACGGGCGCACAGACGAAGAACATCCTGGGTAAGGCTGGTACCAGGGCCGAGCAAGATCATGGAAACGCCCTGATAAGGGATGGCATAGTCGCCAGCGGCAAGTGTGGTGCTCTCGGCAGCAACGAAACGCAGCGTACCCTCTTCCACACTCAGGCGGCCGTACTCGAGCCACAACAAGCCGTGTCGGTCGACATGCGGGATACGAGAGGCGGCGAGCCCCAGTCGCCCCGAGAAGAGACCGGGCGCCGTGCTCATCGCTCTCTCTTTGGTGGGGAAAGGAGCAACATACCCATACCAAAGGCGCGGTGGCGACCGATTCCGCGTCGCAAAAGGCGGGAAAACGCCTGCGGGTCGCGTATCCTTCCTTGCCCCTGAAAAAGAGCGACGGGCCGCTCGATCGTGTGATGGCTACGCCCAGCGTCGTGCCGCCGACGCATCAAGCGACGGCGGGCAAACCCAGCGAGAAAAAGCTGCTCGAGTACGGCAGATTCTCCCATCTGCTGTAGCAGCCACTTACAGTAGGTCTGTTCCCTCAGCGTACGAAGCTGCGGCGTACCACGCTCTGGAGCCTGATCCCCTAGACAGTCGAGAGCATGCAGCAGGGCGTCTTTTTCCACTCCTTTCTGCGTGCGTACAACAGGCGGCGCCAGCACTTCGAAGGAAAAAACGAAACCCTCACGCCATACTTCTGGCATAGGTTTCGTGGCGAGGGTATCTTTCTGCAAAGCCCTGAAAACCGACGGGGCCGCAAACGCAAGGGCATGTTCTTGCAGGTGCAAGGCATCGACGTCGGCGTAGCCAAGAACCTCGCAGCGGGACTCTATGTGACGAAAAGGTCGTGGGGCGAACGAACCAAACAGCGCCGTAAGCCAAGCATGCAGCAGATAACCGTGGGTTTCGTCGTCATGTTCCAGCAAACGCTGCTCGTGACCAAAGCGCAACAAAGCGCTTGGGTGGTAACACAAACGGACAAGATGAAGCGCACTCATGGGAGAACCTCGAGAAAACCGAACATCAAGCGGCGGCTGCCGCGGTGCAAGTTGTTGCGCCAGTCACGCAGGTCGTATACATCATCTTCATAAGCACCCGAACCTTCTTCCGGCGGCCAACAGGCAGGAATACGTGCGGGAGTATGACGTCCTGGACCGGGATCAGCCATCGGGATGCGGCATAGCGCTTCACGCAGATTCTCGGCTTGGTACCTTTTGAGCAGGATCGGTGCGGCAGGTAAGCAGGTCTTACGGCCAAGAAAGAGAGGTCTGGCCGGACGGCGCAGCGCAAATTCGAGCTCATCGAGCGAAGGAGGCTGGGAGATATCGATGAGTGTCAGGGCAACGGTAGCGATACCGTTGGCGAGATAATGGCGCCATCGTTGGTGGGTTTCTTTCTTGGCACTGCCGCCGGCGCGTTTCTCGGCTTTGCCGCGCGTCGTCCATCCCGTGTCGACGAGATGTTCCTGGCCGAGGTCGACCGTATGGTAATCGACGAAAGGAAGGGGTTCGACATCCCAGCGTGCCGCGTACCTGAGGCGATCTTGCAACCGGGCGGTACGCTGAGCATCGCGATGATCCCAGCCTAGGGCATTGGCAAGCAGGCCGGCCAGCAAGCTTTTTCCGGGGAAACGGTCAGTCGGATTGATCTGGTCGACGAGCACTCCGCCAAAGCTCATGAGCGGTGCGTCAAGACGCAGCAGGAGCATGTCCATGGTGTGCTCAACCCCAAAGGGCGTCTAGGGCTCGCTGCGTCGCCCGGTCGAGTGGCTCGACGGTAAGCGGAGCGAAATCGGTCGCACCATGCACTGTAGAAAGCAGTCGGGTGTCGGCTGTCATGCCGTACATGGCATCGACGCGACGCAGATAGTCGCCAAGCCGCTGCACCGCTTCTTGCATCGGGTTGGTGCCTGCGAGACGCAGCGCGTCCAGGTAGGCGTTGGCGAGCGTGCGCGGTTGTTGGGTGCCTATTTCCAGAAGAACGAATTCAGCCCGGGCATGGGGAGCCGTGCTGCCGAGCTTGGCCCCCGGCGTGCACGTCGCCACGGCATGGATGAGGGCACCCACACTGATACGTGCGGGATCCGGTGCCTGGTCGAGCCAATCTTTGGCATCGCATCCTGTGAGGTTGGAGACAAGTAAAGGAACGTCGACGACGACATAGCCGTAGTAGATACCGGAGCCGAGTTCGCTCTGATTGGCATGGGCCGCACCCGCCTCGTCGTCACGATTCAGGTCGTCGACCACGGTAAAGTAATCCATTTCAGTTTCTGCCGGATGTACGGTAAACGCATGTGCTACATGAACTGGTGCATCGACACGTGCAAGGAGGTCAGAGGTCACCATACGACCGAAGAGCGCGGCACTCAAACCTGCGGCTGATCGTTTCATCGCCTTGAGATTATTGCGTTCCTCAGGAGATTTGAGTCGCGATTCGAGCGCCTTTAAGGCGGATTCGTCACTGTCGGTATCGCTAGCGATTTGGCGTAGCAAATCGACAAAATAATCGCGTTCGCGCAACCCAAACAAGATGGGCTGTGCAAGCTCGCCAGTTTCTTTCACGCCACCATCGATGAGTTGCTTGGCCAGTGCAATAACGAGTTTTTCTGCTCGGGAGGCAGGTATTCCTCCTTCTAGGAGAATAGGTAATACCGCCCGGGTAAAAAATGCCCTTGTCCTGATCCCATCGGGCACCTGAGGCACTTGATGCTGAAGTTCTTCCCGCCAGTGGCGCTTGAGGCATTGTGAGGAGACACGCAGCCGGGTCGCGTTGCCAAACGGGATGCGTTTGGCCAGTCCGGCATCGTCACGGTTGAGCAGACTGGCAGGGTAGCTGGTCAGGGTGTGGATTTGCAAAAACATGAGAAAAGCCTCCGAAAAGGGTCAATTCAATCGAGGGAAAGATGACGGTAATAGTCAGCAGCGATACGACGATGGAGCGCCTCGCGTTTTTCGGAATCGTGAGTAAGCAGAAAGGCGGCTGCCTGCGTCCAGTCGAAGCTTTCGTCCTTGACGGCGAGGAAACGCACGATGGAAGCAAACAGGAAGGGACGAAGATCTTTATCGGCCTGCAAGAGACGCTCAAGCCGCATTTCATGCAGCCCGCTTTTGGCAAGCGCGGTCCCCAGTGAGCGCTTTGGATCGTGCCGACCACCCATAAGCGCGAGCCCCCAGGCAAGGAGGGCCCATGAGGTGATCTGTGACTCTGGGGGGAATTCTTCGCCAATTTTCAACAGCCAAAGGCGGTAGAACGCCATAGGCAATGGGCGACCAATCGACCAACGTTTGATCGCAGCACGATCCGCGTTGCCTGCATGCGCGATCGCTGTGGCCAATCGGGAAATCACGCCAAAAAGGGATCCTTGGGGCAAAGGTGTAGATATTGGAATAGTCTCATTCATGCTGTCGTCGCCTCCCTGGATGAGAAAATGGAAAAACCTTTTTTTCGCAACAACCTGTGCAAGACCTCTTCCGCACCCACAAAGGCGCGATAGAGCCGATCATGCGCCAGAGGCAACCCTTGTTCGGCCGCATGCAGTGTCTCAAAAGCCGATGCGATGAGTGATTCTTGCCAGCGTTGCCGTACCTCCTCAGCAGGATTGTCTGCGGCTGACCACAGATGATCGAAGAAACGTTGGCGCCAAGAGTTCAAGAAAGGCTCTTCTCGACGACGCGCCCAGATCGACACGGTATCGTCTCTAAGATCAGTTTTTTCCGGACCACCCTCGGCGAGTGCAATGAGCGCCAGATGAAGGCTCTGACCTACTGCGGCGGCGTCACCGAGGAGCTGTTGCGACAGGTCCGCGAGCTGCCGTTTGGTTTCTGTTTGCAGAAGAAATCCGCGTACCTTGGATGGGATTGGCAGCACAAAGCGGTGAAACCCTTCGGTAGTGCCTTGCCCGCGCACGAGCACGCTGCCATAGAACCACAGTGAACCCTTGCCAGGGCGGGGCTTCTGCAAAGGGGTGAGCTCGAAACCACGCTCAAAGATCAAGGCACACAGCAGCTCTGGCGTCCATCCCTGTCCGCTCAAGGTGAGCGCCACGCGTTCTTTCTTTTTTCCGCCTTGCGTCTTGATGGGAATCCAAGGGTCGCCAACGTCGCCGCTCTCCAGCGACCTGGGACCGATCTGGCGCTTTTCCGTGGGGCTACCGAGTGCGACGAAACCGCTGGCGGTCGGCGCCAACCGCAGGCGGCGCACTGCTTCGATGGCGTAGGGTTCAAGATCCGAGAGTTGGAATTGATGCTCCTCGCCGGACCAAGGGGCGAGCCAAGTAAGCACCACGCCGCGGTCCTGGTAACCGAGCGAGGACTGCACCAGCGCCGGGCGCATGGCACACAAAATGGCGCACTCTTCTCGCCAGCGATGGGAAGGACGAAGATCTTCGACCGTCCCCACCACGGGCCGGCTGGCAAAGCCACCAAACATGCGGAAGCTACCATAGTTGCCCTTACCAAGATAGCCATTCATCGTCTGATAGACGACCAAGGCATAAAGCCAGAGCCGTATGTCGTCTGAGCTGGCACGCGCAGCCTTGACATCGTGATTCTTGCTAGTAACGAGAATGTCAAGTTCATCAGGACGCATCGCTTTGGGTTGAAAGCCTTCCACATCAGGCGCCCTTTTGACCGGATGCTGCAAGAATGCCGGTTTGCATGGATCTTCGACCACTAGGTGCCAGGCACACTCTTCGCCTTGCGCGAGTTCCAGCAAAGCATCGCGCCAGAAGAGAGGCTCTGGCGGCAAGTCGTGGGGATCGAGGGCTCGATGCGCCGCCACACTTGCGCCCAACTGTACGAGCAGGACGTGCCAGGGATCGGTCTGGTGCGCACGCAATCCACGCCATTCGAGTATTTCCCCTGCAACGAGCCCTGCGAAGACTTCAGGTAGCGTCCGAGACTCACATCCGGTCGCGGTGGAAACTTCGATGAGGGGGTCGTCGAGCAAGCTATACATCGTCGTCTTTCTCCAGACCGAAGCGGGTGTAGCGAAACTGCTGCATCCCTAGGGTGAAACGAAATCCATCCGCGCCAAGCACTGGCGTGATACTCGTAGGAAGCTGGCTAAGGTCTGTACCGCCGAGCAGATGCGCGGGGATGCTCAATTGGCTGAGCGGGATACCCAGAGGAGACAATGGACGTCCTTGGAGGGGCAATTCGATGGAATTCATCCCCAACCGCGTGAGGATTCGCGCTTCCTTATCAGGATAGTGCAATTCACCGAAAGGCCGCGAAGCGATGACGCTTGTCTCGGCGCTGCGCAGTTCCTGAAGTTGTCGCCCAAAAAGTTCTTGCGCATGGCTTCGCCAAGCGGGAACACGCTGTTCCAGCGCCGCGAGCGCTGCAGGATGGGTGGCTGCTTCGACCAGAGCTCGATTTTCGTCGGGCAGTTTGAATAAAGGGTGCCTGCGGATGATCTCGGCAGTGCACTGCAAGATACGTCCATCTTCATAGACCAGTCCCAGGCCGGCGGCGGCACGCAGCCCTCCTTTTTTGTCCAAGAATCGATCGAGTCCTTCAGTGCCCGGCGTGCGTACGAGAACTCTGGCCTCGGCGTATGACAGGGGTCGATGCTGCCGTCGGTGACGATGAAGCCGTCCGATGCGCTGCAACAGCACGTCGATGGGGCACAGGTCGGTGATGAGCAGATCGGCGTCGATGTCCAGACTTTGTTCGAGAGTCTGCGTACCGATGAGCAAAAGCGGCCCATCGGCGCTATCTTTGCCCAGACGTTTGCTCACCTCGGCGTCCATCACTTCACGATCTTCACGAGCAAACCGCCCGTGGTGCGGACAGATGGTATTGGCGACATGAAAGAGCCAAGCACGGTCGAAACCAGCGTCGGCTTCGACTAAGCGTTGTAGCGCCACTGCCCGGCGCACAGTATTGCAAACGACGAGCACCCTCGCGCCCTCGGCCAGCGCCGCCTTTAGGCGAGGCAGCAACGTCGCTTCATCCAGCTGGGGAATTTCCTCGATCGCTACGCTTTTCTGCTTCCCAACAGAAGGGAGAGAAATCTCGCCCGAAAGGGTGGTTAGCGAAGGGTAAGGACGATCCGTGGCCTCGGGCAGCGACCTCGGAGGGTGTCTGAAGAATTCGGCCCACGCTGCTTCGCCGAGCGTAGCCGATAGCAGTAGAGTCCAGCCACCGCGCGAACGATGCACCGTGATCAAAGATTTGAGTATTTCGCGCATGTAGGGCGAAGAGGCATGGACTTCGTCGACCACGAGCAAATGACGGTCGAGGCAGACGGAACGCAGCAAGGCGTGTCGCACCGCCAAAGCCGAGAGCAAGGCCTGGTCGATGGTTCCTACCCCGATAGGTGCGGCGAGGAAGCGCTTGGGATGTTCTGCCGCCCAGAATTGTTCTGCCAACCGTGCCCGGCCATCGTCTTCCCACAAGACTCCGCTCGGCGGTAGCGGCGCTTCGCCATCGATCTTCACGTAGCCGGGAACGGCGAGCAGTACAGGATGAGGTCGCCGGTCAGGTTCGGGAAACGCACGCTCAATGAAGGAGAACACGCGCCCATAGAGCTCACGCGCAGCCACCCGCGTGGGCAGGGCAAAATAGAGCCCATCGACTTCTCCTGCTGCGTAGAGGCGGGAAAACCAAGCAAGCGCCGCCTCCGTCTTGCCCGAACCGGTCTCGGATTCGGCAAGCATGAGGCGCGAAGCATCCTCGATCGGTATTTCTTCGAGCAATGCGCACTGTAGCGGCGAGGGAGCAAAACTGAAACAAGAAGTGAAGTTCGCAGGAATCGGACGAGGGGCAGGAGGTGCCAGCCCGATCACTTTCAGTGCATGTCGAGCACCTTGGTCGGCGAGTGCCAACCGCGGGTCAGGGGCAGGATAAGGAAAGAAACGTGTATCCGAGCCAATCCAGTCGGCGAGCATCAAAAGCCCGGCAAACCAATGCTGCAGCGTAGGATCGGCATCGAGCAGTGATCCACCGTCAGTAAAGGCACTGGAAAAAGCGCACCGCCCTGTATCGACGAATTCCGCAAAAGCAATGATAGGATCATAATCCGGCGACGGAGTCCACCAACGGGAAAGATTACGATCGGAGTATCCTGCAACGTCCTCGGGTCGCAGCGGCCGACCATGATGGGAAAGCGTCGCCAGCAGCAGCGAGAAGAGTTGCTCTTCGCCGCCGAGAAACCAAGAACACATCTGCTCGCAACTCTGACGCCAAGAAGAAGGCCAGCGGCACTGGAGAGAAGGTTCGACGAGAAACGCTAGGCCTTCGATGACATGCCCCGCGCACTCATGGGCAGAAGGATCGACTTTCGCTTGGAAGCCTCGGTTGCATTTACCGAAATCGTGCAAAAAAGCAAGAAAGGAGAGTCTGTCGATCTGGACGGGCGAGAGCATCACACCCGGAGGAGAGCGAACGACCGTCAAGTGACGGAAAACGGTGGAGACGTCGAGCGCGTGATCGACAAGCGCGAGGTGCGCTCCCCTGGCCACATCGGCCTTGCCCCAAGGTACCATGCCCCCGCCCCTCCCATGTCCATGGCAATATCGTCATGGAAAACGACGAGCATGTCAAGATATTTTGACTATCATTGCATGGGAATAAGGGGAAAGGCAATCGCTCGACGTAAAAAAGCCGGCCTGAGGGCCGGCTCTTTCATCCAACGGCACCGCCTTGCCCGCAGCGCGGAATTCAGTCTTCGTCCGTACCGCCGACGAGCTGGGCTTCCAGCAGCCCAACGCGCCGTTCGAGCTCGGCGAGTTCTTGCCGCAGCTTGACGACCAGCTCGCGCTGCGCTTCGAATTCTTCGCGGGTGACGAGATCCATGCGCTCGAACATGGAGGCGAGCAGCGCCTTGGCATTCTTCTCGAAATCCTTGAGCGGACTCGTCTCGGCGAGGTGCTTGAGTTTCTGCGCGAGTTCGTCGAACATGGGGGGAGGATTCATGATGTCATCCTTGGAAGTGGCAGGGGATCGCGCCGCAGTGTATCACGCGGTCCCCCGATCGCGCCAACCGCCGCTCTTGCCGCCCAGCAATTTGTGCGCCAGCCGCACGCCCTCGACTACGCCCAACCCCCGCCCCCACCATTTCAACGCCGCCTGCGCCGTGCCGCGCCGCCCCAGGCGCCACAGGAGTGCACCGCCGGCGAGCGCGAGCGGCACTTTCCAGCGCACGAGGGTGTGCCAGGCGTTATCGACGGGGCGCACCGCCTCGCGCCACTCGCGCGCATCCTGCATCATGCGCCGCCGGTGGGCGGCGATGCGCGCTTCCAGCTCGGCCTTGCGGGCGGCGAGTTCGTCGCGGCGCATCAGGCCCCCTCGCCCGGCTCGGCGAGCAGCTGCCGGTCGGTGGCGAGCTGCTCGAGCGTGGCACGCAGCAGGCTGCGTCGGCGCGCCAGGCGGCGCAGGCGCCAGGCGGCGAATGCGGCCCCCAGCAGAAAAACGGCAGCCACCGCCGCGATGGCGGCGAGGCGATGGGTTTCCCAGAAGAAGGCGATGACGAGCACGCCGGCGAAGGCGAACCCCAGCACCGACAATGCCAAGGTCAGCCCAGCGAGCAGAAAGAGGTCGAAGAGCCGGGCGCGTTCTTCCTCCAGTTCGAGCACCGCCAGCCGCAGGCGCATCTCGCCGCCTTCGAGCAGATGCTCCAGGAGGCGCTTGGAGGCGCCGAAGACGCGCTCCATCGGCCCGGCGGAACGCTCCATCAGCGGCGGCCCATCAGCAGGCCGATCAGCATGCCCACGGCAGCCCCCAGGCCGATGCTGGTCCAGGGATGCTCGCGCACGTAACCTTCGGTTTGCTGGGCGGTGGCGCGCAGCGTTTCACTGGCCTGCTGATAGAGCTCAGAGCCGCGATCGGTCAGACGCGACCGCGCCTCGGCCAGCCTGGCGCGCGCTCGCTCGCGCAAATCCTGGAACTCGCTGCTCGTCTCATTGGCGGTGACAGCCAACAAATCTTCGAGCGTCTGCGCCAAGTTGCGTAGATCTTCCTTCAATTTCTCGGCGCTGGCTTGCGGTGTAGGATCTGATTGCGACTGCAGGTTTGGTTCTTTCACTTTCATGGCGAACACTCCTTGGGGAAAGTCGAATTGTTTTCATTCTAGACGATGGGGACGACAAAGGCAAAGAACGTGCGGCTGGCGAAATGCGACCTTCAAAGGGGAGTCGGGCCAAGCCCAATGGGCGGAGGCGCCCTCATGACCAATTCGCGAAATGCCTTCTCCCAGTCCTCGTTGGGTGTCACGCCGGCAAGCGGATCGGAGCAGGTGCGCCAACCCTCTTCGACCGCTTCCCAGTCCTCGGCGCTGAACACACGACGCGCGAGCGGCAGGATCTCGCGCTCTTCGGTGATCATGTGCTGGCGGTAGAAGTCGGCGTAACGTCCGAAGGCTTGCTTGAACGTCTCGAAACCGCCCGCCTCGCCCGCGGCATAGGCACGAAGCGCCTCCTGGAGTTCGGCCACGCGCTTTTCATTGGCGGCATGTTCCTGCTCCAGACGCGCGATCACCGCGTCGGCCTCGTGCGTCTTCTCCTTGAGCCGGGCGAAGAGAAAGCGGTCTTCCTTGGGATGATGTGAGCGTTCGGGGTATTCGGCCACATAGTGCACCATCGCGCGCAGCAGCTCGAAGTCGGGCTGCTGCCTCCCCTCTTCGATCGCCTCGATGAGGTAGCGCAACCCGTGGATGATCGCGGCGTGGGCCTGGTGTTCGTCTTCGATGCGTCGCCATGCGGTCATGGAAAAGGCTCCTTGGCGCTCAAGGCGCGAGTCGTTCTTGGTGTTTGCCCAGGCCGAGATAGGCCTCGATCACGCGCGGGTCGGTGGCGAGCTCATGGGCCGGCCCGTGCATGGTGATCTCGCCCATCTCGAGCACGTAGCCGTAGTCGGCCACCTGCAGCGCGGCACGGGCGTTCTGCTCCACCAGCAGGATGGAGACGCCGCGCTCGCGCAGGGAAGCGATGATGCGAAAAATCTCGCGCACGATGAGTGGGGCCAGCCCGAGCGAGGGTTCGTCGAGC
>NZ_JSYB01000060.1:0-11979 GCF_054823945.1 Tepidiphilus sp. HLB4
TACAAGCACCTCTTCTCCTCGCCCAAGGTGCTGCGCCATCTCATCGAAGGGTTTCTGCCCGCCGATCCCCTACGGCGAATTCGTCGAAATCCCGGCCTGAAAATCGAGCTTCACTTCGGCGGTCCCTGTTCCAGCTCGAGCCGCAGACGGGTGAGGACGCGGGTTTGCAGCAGGGCCATTTCTTCGGCGAGGATCTGCGGCAGGCGCCGCTCGATCCAGCGCAGCTGGGCTTCGGCGGCGGGTGCGATGGTAGCGGCAGGCGGCGGGTGCGAGGCGCTTTCGGCGGGTGGGTGATCGACGACTTCCGTGAGGAGCGGCAAGTCGTCGATGGGAAGCGGCGGGGCGGAGGGAGAAGGGTCGTTGGTCTGGGTCATGGGGTCGGGGTCTTGCGGGGGATGGCCTGGACGTCGTGCCCTTCGGCGCGGTAACGGCGAAAACGTTCTCGCGCCGGGGCTTTGTCGTTCTCCTGCGGGCCGACGATCTCCAAAATCCATTCGCTGTTCTGATCCAACTCGGGATGGGAGCGGGCGAGCTGGATGAGAACGGGGCGCGGCGGGATGGGGGCTTCGGCCGTGAGAAGGACGATGGGGGTCTGCCCGGCGAGCGGTGAGCCGGCGGGGACGTTGGGCAGGAAAGCGCCGGATTCCTGAGTCCATAGGCGATGGGCGAAGGTGGCGAGCGTCGCTTCGTCTTCCAGGCGCACGGCTATTTCTTGCCCGGCGCGGTAGGCGCGGGCGACGAGCTCGTAGGCGAGCGCGAGCGGCTCGGGCACGTCGTAGTAGAAGCGGACGTGCGCCATGGAAGGGGTCAGTCGGCGTGGCGCCGGGCGGCGGCCCGCTCGAGGAGGAATTCGACGAGCAGCGGCACGGGGCGGCCGGTGGCGCCTTTTTTCTCGCCGGAGCGCCAGGCGGTGCCGGCGATGTCGAGATGCGCCCAGGGGACGTCCTCGACGAAGAGGGCGAGGAAACACGCGGCGGTGATGGAGCCTGCAGCGCGGTCGGTGCTGACGTTGGCGACGTCGGCGAAGTTGCTCTTGAGCGCTTCCTGGTATTCCTCCCACAGCGGCAGCTGCCAGGCGGGGTCGGCGGCGCGTTCGCCGCTTTCGAGGAGCGCTTGGGCGAGGGTTTCGTCGTTGCTCATGAGGCCGGTGGCTTCCTTGCCGAGGGCGATGACGATGGCGCCGGTGAGCGTGGCGACGTCGATGAGGCACTCGGGGCGGTATTCGCGCTGGGCGTAGGTGAGGGCATCGCACAGGATGAGCCGCCCTTCGGCGTCGGTGTTGAGGATCTCCACCGTGCGTCCGGCGAGCGTGCGCACGACGTCGCCCGGGCGGGTGGCCGTGCCGCTGGGGAGATTCTCGGTGGCGGGGACGATGGCCACGACGTCGAGCGGGAGCTTGAGCCGGGCGACGGCTTCTAGTGTGCCGAGTACGGCGGCGGCGCCGCACATGTCGAATTTCATCTCGTCCATCTGGGCGGCTGGCTTGAGACAGATGCCGCCCGAATCGAAGGTGATGCCTTTGCCGATGAGGACGATGGGGCGGCGCTTGCCGCGTTTCTCGCCGCTGCCGCGGTATTCGGCCACGATGAACTTGGGCGGAGTCTTGCTGCCGGCGGCCACGGCGAGGAAGGCACCCATGCCGAGGCGCTCCGCGTCTTCGCGCTCGAGCACCTGGACCTTGAGCTCGTACGCCTTGCCGAGTTCGAGCGCCGTTTCGGCGAGCTTGGCAGGGGTGCAGAGGTTGGGCGGGAGGTTGCCGAGCTCGCGGGCGCGCGCCATGCCGGCGGCGATCGCGCGGCCTTCTTCGAGGGCAGCGAGTTCGTCGGGGGCAAGTGGGGCGGACAGCGGCAGTTCGATGCGCTCGGCGCCACGCGGTTTCTTGCCGTTGGTGGTCTTGGTGGCCTCGTAGCGGTAGGTGGCATCTTCCAGGGTGGTGGCGAGCCGGCGCAGGCGCTCGGCGAGCGTGGTTCCGGGGACTTCGAGCTCGGCAAGCGGTACGACCGCCGTGCCGCCGGGGCCGTTGGCGAGCGCCGCGGCGGCCGCGCGTACCGCCTTCATCCAGGCGCGCCGGTCGAGCTTGGCGCGCGGCCCGAGCGAGACGACGTGCAGCCGTTCGGCTTCCAGCCCCGGGAGCGTGGTGTAGGTGTGCAGGCTGCCAGCCTTGTCGATGTCGGTTTCCTCGTTTAGCAGCGCCGTGAGCTTGCCTTGGGTGAGCTTGTCGAGGCGCTTGGTGAGGGGCGTGGGCTCGTCGGCGAAGACGGGGAGCACGAAGGAGGTGGCAGGGATTTTTTCGGGGGGTTGGACGTTTATGGTAAATTCCACGGGCTCATTCCTCACAGTCGGTCCGATGATCTTTCGTCGAAGCATTTTAGCCGAGATCGTACAGAACGCGGCGATGACGGCCTTCGGGTTGCTCGCGGTAGCTCTGACCGTGCTCGTGGTGCGGCTGGTGGGAGAAGCTGCCATGGGCGACATTCCGGCGGATTTGGTGTGGACTTTTCTCGGGCTGAGTACGATCGGGCAGTTGCCGATGGTGCTGGTGCTGGGCGGCTTTGCCGGGGTGCTGTTGACCATCCAGCGTCTGGCGCGCGATTCGGAGTGGGTGGTGTGGCGCGCGTCCGGCATGGCGCGGTGGCGTTTCTATGACCCCTTGATGGCGTTTGCATTGCCCCTGGCGGCGGGAGTGCTGTGGCTCACCTTGTGGGTGTCGCCTTGGGCGGAGCGACAGAAGGCGGAGCTGGAAGCGAGCGCTGCGGCGCGCGACGAGACGCAGAGCGTGGCGCCGGGCGTGTTTCGCGAGTCGGGCGACGGGCGGCGGGTGTTTTTCGTGACGCCGGGAAAAGATGGAACGCAGCAGGTGTTTGCCCGCTTGCAGCGCGAGGGGAGGACGACGGTGGTGCTGGCGGCCGATGCCGAGCTCTTCCAGCGAGAAGGGGCGCAGTGGGTGCGCCTGCGCGATGGCCGGCGCTATGATGAAGGGGATGCACCGCTCGCCTTTCGCGTGGAACGGTTCGCCTGGCAGGAGCTGCGCTTGCGCGCGAGCTCGAGCGAGGTGCCGAAGTTCAAAATGAAGGCGGCGCCTTTGGCGCAGTTGTTGCTTGCACCGGGACGAGTGGAGCGGGCCGAGCTCGCCCGCCGTCTGGGTTTGCCGCTGGCCGCGGTGCTGCTCGTGCTGATGGCCCTGCCTTTGGGAGAGGCGGGGCCGCGCACGAGCAAGGGCTATGCCCTCGTGCTGGCGGTACTGATCTTCGTGGCCTATACCAATTTCATCAGCGTGAGCTATGGGTGGATCGCGCGGGGACGGCTCGGGTTCTGGGAGGGTTTGGCCTTGCCGCACGCTATGGCTTTGCTGGCCTGGATCGGCCTGATGCGCTGGAGGAGCCGACGCGGATGAGGGTGCTGAGGCGATGGATCGTGACGGAGGTGCTGCGGGGGACGGCGGTGGTGACGGCCGTGTTCGCGGCGTTGTTCTTGTTTTTCGATTTCGTGGATCAGCTGGAGGACATCGGGCGCGGTGCCTATGGACTGAAGGAGGCGCTGTTCTACGTGGTGTTGCGCCTGCCTTCGCGGCTCTACGAGCTGTTGCCCATCGCGCTCTTGGTAGGGGCGCTGGGGGCGCTGGCACAGATGGCGCGGCACTCGGAGCTGGCGGTGCTGCGCGCTTCGGGCCTGTCGGTGACGGGTCTGTGGCGTATCCTCGCGTGGGCGGCGGCGGTGCTGGCCGTGCTCATCTTTGCCGTGGGGGAGTGGCTGGTGCCGCCGGCAGAGCAGATGGCGCGCATGTTTCGCGGGCAGGCGATGGGGGAGAGCGACATTTCCACAGGCGATCTGCGCTCGGGGGTGTGGATTCGCGAGGGGAACGATTTCATCAACGTGCGCCGCTTTAGCAGCGACGGTCAATTGCGCGAGCTCGAGATCTACCGCTTCGGGTCCGACCAGACGCTGACGGCGATCGACCGGGTAGCGGCGGCGCAATTCGATGCGGCGCGTGAGACGTGGCGCCTGAAGGAGGTGCAGCGGCGGCGTTTCACTGCCGAGCGGATCGTGGCCGAGGCGGTGCCAGAGCTCGAGTGGCGGACGGAGCTCACGCCAGAGGTGCTGGCGGTGCTGATGGTGGAGCCGTACCGGATGACGATCCGGGCGCTCTCTACCTTCAGCCAGCACTTGATGCGCAACGGGCAGAACGCGGACCGCTACCTGCTGGCGCTGGGGCGCAAACTGGTCTATCCGTTTACGGCCTTCGTGATGGTGACCCTGGCGCTACCCTTTGCCCTGGGGCATGCGCGCGGCGCGCCCATCGGTTTCAAGGTGTTTTTGGGGACGCTGCTGGGAGTGGCCTTCCATCTGCTCAATTCGCTCTCGGGCAGCCTGGGCGTGCTCGCGGGGTGGTCGCCCTGGCTGGCGGCGCTGCTGCCGGGAGCGGCCTTCATGCTGCTCGCGCTGGCGATGATGCATTGGGTGGAGCGGCGCTGAGAGGAGCGGGAAAAAGAAAAGGCCCGCGAGGGCCTTTTCTTGGGGGAAGAGCCGGCAGGATTATTGCGCCGCGCTTTCCTGGGTTTTGCGCACGATCTTTTCCTTGATGCGGGCGGATTTGCCGCTGCGCTCGCGCAGGTAGTAGAGCTTGGCGCGGCGCACGTCGCCGCGGCGCACGACCTGGATCGAGGCTACCAGCGGCGAGTAGAGCTGGAACGTGCGCTCCACGCCCACGCCGGAGGAGATCTTGCGCACGATGAAGGAGGAGTTGAGGCCGCGGTTGCGGCGGGCGATGACCACGCCTTCGAAGGTCTGCAGCCGCTCGCGGTTGCCTTCCTTCACCTTGACCTGCACGGCGACCGTGTCGCCGGCGCGAAAGTCGGGGATGGATTTGTCGGCGGTGAGCCGGGCGATCTCTTCGCGTTCGATCTGTTCGATCAGGTTCATCAGGAGCTCCTGGTAGCAAAAACGCCCCTTCGCGGGGCTGGTGGCGCGCAGAGCAGCCCGGTCAGGCTGGTGCGTCGCGGCTTTCTTCCTGCTCGAGTTCTTCGAGCAGGCGCGATTCTAGCACGGAAAGGGGGCGGGAGGCGAGGAGATCGGGCCGCAGCGCCCGGGTGCGGCGCAGGCGCTCCTTGAGGCGCCAGCGCGCGATCGCTTCGTGATCGCCCGACAGGAGCACGGGCGGCACCGCCCGGCCTGCGAAGACTTCCGGGCGCGTGTAGTGGGGGTGATCGAGCAGGCCGCCGACGTAGGAGTCGGCTTCGGCCGACTGGGCGTCGCCCAGCGCGCCGGGAAGTTGCCGGATCACCGCGTCGAGCACGACCATGGCGGCGAGCTCGCCGCCGGTGAGGACGAAGTCGCCGAGGGAGAGTTCCTCATCGACTTCGGCCTCGATCACGCGCTGGTCGATGCCTTCGTAGCGGCCGCACAGCAGGATGAAGGCCGGCCGCGCGGCGAGCCGCATCACTTCGCCGTGATCGAGCCGTCTGCCTTGCGGGGAGAGATAGATGACCGGGCCGGAAGAGCCGGTGGCGCGACGTTGCTGCTCGCGGGCATGGCGCAGGGCGGCGGTGAGCGGTTCGGGCCGCATGAGCATGCCGGGGCCGCCGCCGTAGGGGCGGTCATCGACGCGCCGGTGGGGGTCGTGGGTGAAGTCGCGCGGGTCGTGCAGCGCGAGCTCGTAGAGGCCGCGCTCGCGGGCGCGACGGGTGACGCCGTGCTCGGTCAGCGCAGCGAACATGGCGGGGAAGATCGTGACGACGTCGTAGCGGCGCATCGGCTACCAGTCGGGATCCCAGTCGACGGTGATGCGGTGCTGCGGAAGATCCACGTCGAGCACGTAGGCGCGTACGAAGGGGATGAGGTGGGTGCGATCGCGCACGTCGTCGCGCACCGAGAGGACGTCGTTCGCGCCGGTGGTGATGAGTTCGGCGACGCGGCCCAGCGGCGCGCCGCCTGTCGTATACACCTCGACACCGATCAAATCGCCCCAGTAGTATTCGTCTTTTTCGGGCTCGGGCAGCGCTTCGCGCGGTGCGCCGACGTACCAGCCTTGATAGGATTCGGCGGCGCTGCGATCGTCGACCTCGTAGAATTTGACGATGAGGCCGCGGCCGTGTTGGCGCAGCTCGGCGAGCGTCAAGGTCTGCCAGGATTCGAGGGGGGCGTCGGGCGCGGGCGCGACCCACCAGCGGGGCATTTCGGCCCAGGAGGCGGGGTCGTCGCCGTATGCGTGGAGCTTGAACCAGCCTTTGATGCCGAACGGGGCGACGAGGCGCCCCAGCACGACGATGGCCATGAACGCGGGATTCAGGCAGCGGCGCTTTGGCGTGCTTGCTTCACGAGGCGGAGCACGGTGGGCGAGAGCTGGGCGCCCTGGCTGGTCCAGTAGTCGAGGCGGCCGAAATCGATGGACAGGCCTTTTTCGTTGCCGGAGGCGAGCGGGTTGTAGTAGCCGACGCGCTCGATGAAGCGACCGTCGCGGCGGTTGCGCGAGTCGGTGACCACGAGGCTGTAGAAGGGGCGCTTCTTGGCGCCGCCACGGGCGAGACGGATGACGACCATGCGTGTTCCTCGATGTGCGATAGTGACCGAAAACCGCGGATTATACGGGCTTCAGCAAAAGGAATCAATGCTGCGACGGAACGAGGCGGCGCAGGCGCTCGGGCGCGGCGTATTCGATCACGGTCCGGCCGCGCTCGTCGCGCAGCACGTGGATGCCGCGCTCGGGATAGAGATAGTGGCGGGTGCCGTCTTCCTCGTCTTTCCATTCGTAGGTCGGCGGGCCGAAGCGCTCACGGATGACGGCTTCGTCGAGGCTCGCCTTGGGCAGGAAGGTGACGAGGGTGAGCGTGAGACCGGCAAAAGGTGCGAGCTCGGAATCTTTGAGTTCGACTTTGCGCGCTCCGCCCGCCGTGGGCGCCTTTTTGCCCCGCCGGGCGAATTCGCGTTCGAGGAGCGCGGGCTCGCCTTCGAAGCGCAGGATGAGCTTGCCTTCGATGTAGCCGGCGGTGAAATCGGGATCGTAGGCTTCGAGCACGTGCGCGCTTCCTTTCCGCTCGAGGATCGCCCATTGCCCGTCTTCCCCTAGCTGGCGGCGGGCGTCGGCGACGGTATTGCCTGCCAGCGTGAGGCCGAAGACGACGGGGCGGCCGCGCGTATCGAGCGCGACGCGCCAGGGCAGGGGCGGCTCGGGGGCGGCGGTCTGCGGGGAAGGCGGGGGATGCCACAGAAATCGCAGGGAGGGTGCGAGGATGATGCCCAGCAGCGTCAAACCCAGGATCCAGTAGAGTTGACGCAGACGAATCTTTTTCCTGGCCATGGGGGTTAGCGCAGCTCCGATTCGATCTCGGCGAAGGTTTGGGCCCGCGGATCGATGGCGATCTCCATGCCGAGTTGGCGGGCGATCTGGGTTGCGGAGAAGATGCCGCGAATACTGACGCGGCCATCGCGCTGTTCGGCCACGAGTAGATGGTGGCGTCCGCATTCCTGCAGGGTGGCGACGACGTTGCCGACCTTGGCGTGCACGACTTCGTCGAAGAGTACGGTGTCGACCCGCGCAAAGGGGGTCATGACGTGCCGCACCAGCACTTCTTCGCGCTTGAGGTGGTTTTCGTGGGCGAAACGCAGGGGTTTTTCGCCGAGGATGTCGTTGGCGGTGAGGATGCCCAGCAGGGTGCCCGCCGGGTCGAGCACCAGCAGCAGACGCACGCCGCGGCGGATCATGCGCGCTTCGGCCGCGACGAGCGATTCGTCGGGGCGGGCGGTGACGGGGTGCACCCGCTCGAGGTCGGTCATCACCTCGATCGCGGGGGAGTCGAGCGTGACCTGGCGTGCGGCGCCCTCGTCCGGCGCGTCGATCGTGGTGCCGGGCGTGAGATGGAACCGGTGCAGGGGTTTCCACGATGAAAGCATTATTTTCTCCTCCGTCCCTGAATGTTTCCTCTGCATCATAGACGATGCGGCTGCGGAAAGGAAGGGTGCGGCGGACGGTATAATCGGTGTTTTCCGCAAAGGGTCGACGGTCATCCAATGAGCGAAATCGTCTTGTTCGCAGGGGGCGCCGCCTGGTCGGCGCCGCGGTTGCAGCGTCTGGCGCGGCGTGTGGCCGCGGTGATCGGCCGGGAGGCGGCGCTGTCGGCGCAACAGTGGTTCTGGGCCGAGTGCGAGGCACCGCTCGACGCGCTTGCCCGCGGGCGTCTCATGGAGCTGCTGGCGGCGCAGCCGGCCCCGGCGCAGGCGCCGACGGACGCGCTCGTGGTGCTGCCGCGCTTCGGCACCATCTCGCCGTGGTCTTCCAAGGCGACCGACATCGTGCGCCAGTGCGGGCTTTCTGCGGTGCGTCGGGTGGAGCGCGGCATCGTCTATCGACTGGAAGGATTCGGGCGACTTTCCGCGGTGCAGCGCACAGCGGTGGCGGCCCTGCTGCACGACCGCATGACGGAGGCGGTGGTCTGCGACCCGGGCGAGGGGGCGAGGCTCTTCGCGCATTTTCCGCCCAAACCGCTCGAGACGGTGCCGCTTTTGCGTGAAGGGCGCGCGGCGCTGGAGGCGGCGAACGCTGCCATGGGTCTGGCGCTTTCCGACGACGAGATCGACTATCTGCTCGAAGCCTACCGGCACATGCAGCGCGATCCGACCGACGTCGAACTCATGATGTTCGCCCAGGCCAATTCCGAGCACTGCCGGCACAAGATCTTCAACGCGCGCTGGATCATCGACGGGCAGGAGCAGGAGAAGTCGCTCTTCCAGTGGATTCGCGACACGCACGCGGCGCACCCCGAAGGTACCATCGTAGCCTATGCCGACAACGCGGCGGTGTTCGAGGGGCGCGAGTGCGAGGTGCTGCATCCCGACGCCGACGGCGTGTGGCGCGCCCACCGCGAGCGCATGCATTTCCTCGGCAAGGTGGAGACGCACAACCATCCCACGGCGATCTCGCCTTTCCCAGGGGCGGCTACGGGCGCGGGCGGCGAGATCCGCGACGAGGGGGCCACCGGCCGCGGCGCCAGGCCCAAGGCGGGGCTTGCCGGGTTCACGGTCTCCAACCTGCACCTGCCCGACTTCGAGCAGCCCTGGGAGCGCGCCTATGGACGCCCCGGGCGCATCGCGTCGCCCCTGGACATCATGATCGAGGGGCCGATCGGGGCGGCGGCGTTCAACAACGAGTTCGGCCGTCCCAATCTGGCCGGGTACTTCCGCACCTTCGAGCTCGAGGTCGACGGCGAGGTGCGCGGCTACCACAAGCCCATCATGATCGCGGGCGGCGTAGGGGCGATCCAGGCGCGGCAGGCGAAGAAAGTCGGCTTCGCGCCGGGCACGCTGCTCATCCAGCTCGGCGGGCCGGGGATGCTGATCGGCCTGGGGGGAGGGGCGGCTTCTTCGGTGAGCGCGGGCACGAACGAGGCGGAGCTCGACTTCGCCTCGGTGCAGCGGGGCAACCCGGAGATGCAGCGCCGCTGTCAGGAAGTGATCGATCGCTGCTGGCAGCTCGGCATCGACAATCCCATTCTCTCCATCCACGACGTGGGTGCCGGCGGGTTGTCAAACGCGTTGCCCGAACTCGTCGATGGGGCCGGTCTGGGGGCGCACGTGGAACTGCGCGAGATCCCGATCGAGGAGCCGGGCATGAGCCCGCGCGAGATTTGGTGCAACGAGGCGCAGGAGCGCTACGTGCTCGCCGTGGCGCCGCAGCAGCTTGAGCGCTTCGCCGCCATCTGTGCGCGCGAGCGTTGTCCCTTCGCGGTGGTGGGCGAGGCGAGCGAAGATGGCATGCTCGTTGTGCACGACCGGCTCTTCGGCAACGACCCGGTGCACATGGAGATGGAGACGCTGCTCGGCAAGCCGCCGAAGATGGTGCGTAGCGTCTCGCGCCGGGCGATCCATCTTCCGCCCTTCGATCTCACCCCGATCGCGCTCGACGAGGCGATCGAACGGGTGCTGACGCTGCCCGCGGTGGCGAGCAAGAAGTTCCTCATCACGATCGGGGATCGCACCGTCGGCGGTTTGACGGCGCGCGACCAGCTGGTGGGGCGCTGGCAGGTGCCGGTGGCCGACGTGGCGGTCACCTCGGCCGATTTCACGGGATACGCGGGCGAGGCTTTCGCCATGGGCGAGCGCACGCCGCTTGCCTGTGTCGATCCGGCCGCCTCGGGGCGCATGGCGGTGGGCGAGGCGATCACCAACCTCGCCGCGGCCGACGTGGCTGAACTCACGCGGGTGAAGCTCTCGGCCAACTGGATGGCGGCGGCAGGGCATCGTGGCGAAGATGTGCGGCTCTACGAGACGGTCGCGGCCGTGAGCCGCTTCTGCCAGGCGACGGGGCTCGCGATTCCCGTGGGCAAGGATTCGCTTTCCATGAAGACGGCCTGGCGCGAGGCCGACGGCGAGGAGCGCGCGGTGGTCTCGCCCGTGTCGCTCATCGTCACGGCCTTTGCCCCGGTCGAGGACGTGCGCCGCACGCTCACGCCGGAGCTCGTGCGTGAGGGCGTGCGCGAGACGGAGCTGGTGCTGATCGACCTGGGCGAGGGGAAAAACCGTCTGGGAGGCTCGGCGCTCGCCCAGGTGTATGCCTCGGTGGGCGAGCAGGCGCCCGACGTGCGCCCCGAGGCAATCGCGGGGTTCTGGCGGGCGCTGCGTGCGCTGCGTGAGCGCGGCCTGGTGCTCGCCTATCACGACCGCTCCGACGGCGGCTTGCTCGCCTGCGCCGCCGAGATGATGTTCGCCTCGGGCTGCGGCCTTTCGCTGCAGCTCGACACGGTGGCGATCGGCGGCGCCTGCCTGGACGTGGATTCGACCAGGCGCGCCGACACCGTGCTGGGGCGGCGCAACGACGCCGTGCTCGCGGCACTCTTTGCCGAGGAGCTGGGGGCGCTCATCCAGATCGAGCGCGACCGGCGCGAGGAGGTGCGCGAGATCCTGCGCGCGCACGGTGTGGCACATCATTTCGTGGGCACGCCCAATGATCGCGACGAGCTGCGGATCTGGCACGGCGGACAGCTCCTCTACGCCGCCCCGCGCACGGCGCTGTGGCAGCGCTGGAGCGAAGTGAGCCGGCGCATCGCCCGCTTGCGCGATGACGAATCCTGCGCCGAGGAGGAATTCGCCGCCTTGGCCGATGCGGCCGACCCGGGCCTTTCCTGCACCCTCACCTTCGAGGTGGGCAAGGCGCCGATGGTGGCAAGCGGAGTGCGCCCGCGCGTGGCCATCCTGCGCGAGCAGGGGGTCAACAGCCACGCGGAAATGGCCGCGGCGTTTTCCCGGGCCGGGTTCGAGGCCGTGGACGTGCCGATGACCGATCTCGTCGCCGGCCGGCGCCGGCTCGACGAATTCAAGGGGATCGCCGCCTGTGGCGGGTTTTCCTACGGCGACGTGCTGGGGGCCGGAGCCGGCTGGGCCAAGGCCATCCTGTACCACGAGGCGCTGCGGGCGCAGTTCGCGGCCTTCTTTGCGCGCGACGACAGCTTCGCGCTAGGGGTGTGCAACGGCTGCCAGATGATGGCGCAGCTCGCCCCGATCATCCCGGGGGCGGAGCACTGGCCGAGGTTCGTCCGCAACCGCAGCGAGCAGTTCGAAGCGCGCTTCGTGATGGTGGAGGTGATGGAGAGTCCCTCGATCTTCTTCGCAGACATGGCCGGCAGCCGCCTGCCCATCGTCGTGAGCCACGGCGAGGGGCGCACGGAGTTCGCCTCGCCCGAGCAGGCGCAGCGGGCGATTGCGACGCTGCGCTACGTGGATCACCGCGGCGCGCCCACCGAGCGCTATCCGTTCAACCCGAACGGCTCGGCCGGAGGCTCCACGGGCTTTACCACGCCCGACGGACGCTTCACCATCCTCATGCCGCATCCGGAGCGCTCCTTCCGCACCGTGCAGTGGTCCTGGGCGCCGGCCGGCCTGGGCGAGGAGGCGCCGTGGTTCCAGCTCTTCCTCAATGCCAGGCGCTGGGTGGGTTGAAAAAGCCGCAAACGGTCGAATATCTGTCAAGGCAAAATAGAAATGTCCGGTCGT
>NZ_JSYB01000061.1:0-718 GCF_054823945.1 Tepidiphilus sp. HLB4
AGCTACAAGCACCTCTTCTCCTCGCCCAAGATGGTGCAGCACCTCGTCGAAGGTTTCATCCCCGACGACTGGATGAAGCGGCTCGACTTCACCACCCTGGAAAAAGTCCCCGCGAGCTACGTGAGCGACGACCTGCGCGAGCGCGCCGACGACGTCCTCTGGCGGGTGAAGACCGGCGAAGACTGGCTCTACCTCTACTTCCTGATCGAATTTCAAAGCAGCGTCGCCCCCTGGATGGCCGTGCGCATGCTCACCTACGTGGGGCTCCTCTACCAAGACCTCATCAAGGGCGGGCAGATCCAGGGCAAGAAACTACCGCCGGTCTTGCCGATCGTCTTCTACACCGGCGAAGAGCGCTGGAGCGCCCCCACCGACATCGCCGAGCTCCTGCCCGAGCACCCGCCGGGGATCCTCGGAAACTACCTGCCGCGGCTTGCCTACTTCCTCGTCGATGAAAACGCCTATAGTGACGAAGTGCTCGACAGCCTGCAAAACGCCGTGGCCGCCACCATCCGGCTCAAACGGCTAGAGACGGCCGAAGATATCGCCCGGCTGGGTGCGGCGATGCGCGCCTGGTTCGCGGGCGATCCGGAACTTCAGCGCATTCTCGCGCTCTGGATACGCGAGTACCTGCTACGAGACCTCAAGCCCGAGCTCGACGTGCCCGAATCCTACGACCTGGGGGAAATGACCATGCAATTCGCCGAACGCATCAAAG
>NZ_JSYB01000004.1:0-63161 GCF_054823945.1 Tepidiphilus sp. HLB4
GGAAAAAACCGGGGCACGAGGCCGCAACGAACGGCCAAAACGGGGGGAAACGAGTGGCATTCAGTGCCGAGTGTCATGAAGAGCCGGTTTCACCGCGAGTTTCCCGGAAAATGGGGGTTGATCGAGGTTCCCTAACGATACCCCCAACATCTCCGGCGTTTCTTTCATCATAACTACGTCCCACAAAAAATCAATCTTCCATAACCCTTTTCAATATCACCCGTTGCAGCTCCGCAAATCGCGCCTCCGTGCGATCGCGCGGGCGGGAAATTTCGATGGGCAGATCGAGTGCAACGCTCCCCTCGTCGAGCAGGATGACCCGGTCGGCCAGGGCGACGGCCTCGGAGACGTCGTGGGTGACGAGGACGGCGGTAAATCCCTCTTCCTGCCACAAACGCTCGAGGAGGGCGTGCATCTCCAGGCGCGTGAAGGCGTCCAGCGCGCCGAAGGGTTCGTCGAGGAGCAGCAGTCGCGGGCGGTGAACGAGCGCCCGGGCGAGGGCGACGCGCTGGCGCTGGCCGCCGGAGAGGCGACCGGGCCATTCGTTGGCGCGCTCGGCAAGGCCGACGTGTTCAAGTGCCTCGAGGGCCGTGCGTCGTGCCGCGGTGCGTCCGCCGCCCAGGCCGAGGGCGACGTTGTCGGCGACGCGTTTCCACGGCAGCAGACGGGCGTCCTGAAACATGAGCCGGATGGCGTTGCGGTGATATGCGGGCGGAACGCCGTCGAAGCGCAGGGTGCCGCCGTCGGGGCGTTCCAGGCCGGCGAGCAGGCGCAGGAGGGTGCTCTTGCCGCAGCCGCTGCGACCGACGATGGCGACGAACTGGCCGGGGGAGATGTGCAGATCGAGATGGGAGAGCACGCGGCGTGGGCCGTAGTGTTTTTCCACGGCGTCGAGCCGCAGGCCGAGCCCTTGGACGGAAGCGATTTCGATTTCGCGAGGATGCCGTGCGTTCATGCGGGCGTTCTCCTGGGAATCAATGGGGGGCATTGGCGGGACGCCAAGGCAGGAGGATGCGTTCCAGGCCGCGCGCGCCAAGGTCGGCGAGTTTGCCGAGAAGGGCGTAGAGAAGGATGGCGAGCACCACGACGTCGGTACGCATGAATTCGCGTGCGTTCATGGCGAGGTAGCCGATGCCGTCGTTGGCGGCGATGGTCTCGGCGACGATGAGGGTCAGCCACATCCAGCCCAGCGCGAAGCGCACGCCCACGAGCAGGGAGGGCAAGGCACCGGGCAGCATCACATGACGAAAGAGTGTCCAACCGCGCAGGCCATAGGATCGGCCCATCTCCACGAGAGTGGGATCGACGCCGCGAATGCCGTGAAAGGTGTTGAGGTAGATGGGGAAGAATACGCCCAGGGCGACGAGAAAGAGTTTGGCGCCTTCGTCGATGCCAAACCACAAGATCACCAGGGGAATGAGGGCGAGGTGCGGCACGTTGCGGATCATCTGTACGGAGGTGTCGAGCAGGCGCTCGCAGCCACGAACACCGCCGCATAGCAGCCCCAGCAACAGTCCGATGCCGCCGCCGATGAGGAATCCGGCCACGGCGCGCCGACTGCTGGCCAGGAGATGCTGAAAGAGGGTGCCGTCCGCGAGCAGGGCCCAGCCGGCAGCCGCCACCGCGGCGGGCGAAGGAGCCACCCGCGTGGAGATCCAGCCGGAGGAGGCAGCCATCTGCCAGCAACCGAGCAGCAGCAGGGGCAGCATCCAGGGGACGGCACGTTCGGCCAGCAGGGTACGCACGGGGTTCGCACTCATGGGAGCTTCTCCTCTCAGATTCCCCGGCCACGCGGCCGGGGAAGGATGGCGGGGTCAGAAAGCACGGTCTTCGCCGAAGGTGATGCGGTGCATCAGGCGGTGGTGACTGCCGTAGTCCTTGGCGGCGTAGTGCTGGGTGGCGCGGTTGTCCCAAATGGCCACGGTATGCCGTTCCCAGCGCAGCCGGGCCTGGAATTCCGGGCGCTCGAAGCGGCGGAAAAGAAATCCGAGCAGTTCGTCGCTCTCCTGCCGCGACAGGCCGAGGATGCGGTCGGTGAAATTGGGATTGACGTAGACAAGTTTCTTACCGGTAATGGGATGGGTTTGCACCACGGGGTGCACCACGGGCAGGTGTTCGGCGCGGGCCTTGCGGTAGAGCGCCTCACCGTCGGGTTGGGAGAGGAAGAAGCTCGGCCAGCCGCTGTGCTCGAAGCTGTGCACCGCGCGCAGCGTTTCCAGTTCGGCTTGCAGGCCCGGGGAGAGGGATTCGTAGACCTTGGTGGCGCTGGTCCAGAGGGTATCCCCGCCGGCAGGGGGAATGACTTTGGCGTAGAGCACGGTGCCGGTGGGCGGATTGGACGAGAAGGTGATGTCCGTATGCCACTGGTCGGTACCATAGACGTGACCGCCGGGCTTGGCCTCGATCACCTCGATCGAGGCGATGCGCTCGTGGCGCGGAAAGAAGGCTTTGGCCTTGTCGGGGTCACCAAAGATGCGGGCGACTTCCGTCTGCTGCTCGGGGGTGAGTGCCTGGTCACGGAAGAAGAGGACTTCGTATTCGGCCAGCGCCCGGCGCAACTCGTCGCGGGTGATCTCGTCCTGGATAGCGTCGGCGAGCTGCAGGTCGTGGACGATCGCGCCGATGTTGGGCGTATAGGGTTCGAGCGCGAGTCGGGTATAGGAAGGAACGAAGCTCTGCGGTTTGGACATGATGTACTCCGAGTGGTGGTGAGAAAAAAGGATCAGCCGGCCCAGACGACGTCGCGCACGCTCACCGGCCGGGGCAGCAGCCCCAAGGCGCGGAAGGCGTCAGCGATACGTTGCTGGTTCTGCACGACGGATTCGGAGAGCGGCCATTCGAGGCCAAAGGCATAATTCTGGAATGCCCGCTGGACGATTTCGGTGGAAAGTCCCAGCTGTGGCGCGGCGATGCGGGCGGATTCGTCGACGTGTACCCCGATCCAGCGGTACTCTTCCTGCAAGGCTCCGAGCACTTGGCGCAGCAGATCCGGGGCGTTTTCGGTGAAGGCGCGGGTGGCGATCATGAAACCGTGATTGGCCGCCGCGCCCGTGGCATCGGCCAGCCGCCGGGCGCCGATCTGCACTTCAGCCGCGCTGGCGAAGGGTTCCCAAATCACCCAGGCATCGACGGCACCGCGCTCGAAGGCGGAACGGGCATCGGCCGGGGGAAGGAAGGCGGTCTTCACGTCACGGTAAGACAGCCCGGCGTTCTCCAGCAGGCGCAGCAAGAGGTAGTGGACGTTGGACCCCTTGTTGAGCGCCACCCGCTTGCCGGCGAGTTGGGCCACCGTGCGCAGAGGGGAATCCTGCGGCACGAGCAACGCTTCCTCGCGGGGGGAAGGAGGACGGTTGGCGACGTAACGCAACTCGGCTCCTGCGGCCTGCGAGAACACGGGGGGCGTCTCGCCCACCTCGCCAAGATCGATGCTGCCGACAGCAAGGGCCTCCAGCATCTGCGGTCCGGCGGGGAATTCGATCCAGCGAACGCTCACACCGCCCTGCGCCAGAGCACGATCGAGCGTGCCGCGGGCACGCATCACGGCAAGAACGCTGCCCTTTTGCCACCCCAGGCGCAATTCGCCCGGGGTCTGTGCTCGAACGAAGCGCGTTGGCCCCAGGGCGAGCGCGGCCGAGACGAAGAGCGTTTTCAGGACAGTACGGCGGGAAACGGGATTCATGTTCGCTCTCCTCACTTCGCCACGATGCGGTCGAACACGCCGCCGTCAGCGAAATGCTCCTGCTGCACTTTTTGCCAACCGCCGAAATCCTCGATCGTCAGCAGTTCGAGCTTGGGAAAACGGGCGAGGTCGGCCGGGTCGGCGTATTGGGGATAGACAGGGCGGTAGTAGTGCTTGGCCGCGAGGCGCTGGCCCTCCGGGGAATAGAGGTATTCGAGGTAGGCGCGGGCGATCTCGGCGGTGCCGCGGCGCGCGACGACACTGTCGACCACCGCCACCGGCGGTTCGGCGAGTACCGATACCGACGGCACGACGATCTCGAAGGTGTCCGGGCCGGATTCCTGCAGGGCAAGGAAGGCTTCGTTTTCCCAGGCAAGCAGCACGTCGCCCAGGCCACGCTGGACGAAGGTGTTGGTGGCGCCGCGGGCGCCGGCGTCGAGCACGGCCACGCGGCGATAGAGTTCGCGCAAATAGTCGGTGGCCTTGCGCTCATCGCCGGGCCAGCGCTTGTGCGCCCAGGCGAGCGCCGCGAGGTAGTTCCAGCGCGCCCCGCCGGAAGTCTTGGGGTTGGGCGTGATGACGGAGACGTCGCCTTTGACGAGATCGTCCCAGTCGCGGATGGCCTTGGGATTGCCTTTGCGCACGAGGAAGACGATGGTCGAAGTGTAGGGGGCGCTGCGCTGCGGCAGGCGCTGCTGCCAGTCGAGGGCGAGCTTGCCCGCCTGGGCGATGGCGTCGATGTCGTAGCCCAGCGCCAGGGTGACGACGTCGGCCTCCAGCCCATGAATCACCGCCAGCGCCTGCTTGCCCGAGCCGCCGTGCGACTGGCGGACCGTTACCGCCTCGCCGGTGCGATCTTTCCAGTAGCGTGCGAAGGCGACGTTGTAGGCCTGGTAGAACTCCCGCGTGGGATCGTAGGAGACGTTGAGGAGCGACACGTCGGCGCGCGCGCTGCCCAGCGCCAAGGCCGCCGCGGCGGCGACAAAGAACGAACGAGGAGTGAAACGCATGACGATCTCCCGACTGATGATGACCCCATGGTAACGAGGCAACATAGTCGGTAGAAGCACATTTTTTGCAGTTTTATATAATCTAAAAGAATTTATCAGTCACGACAGAGAACGGGAGCAATAAGTCCCCTGGAACTGAAAGTGCCCAACACAGCCACACGCGAAGCGATGGCCGAAGCCCGGGCGATACGACAGACCCGGCGAGCCCGTTTTTCCTCCGCCGAGGTGCTCTTCGACGACCTCGAAGAAACCGCCTACCAGTAAGCGGACCAGGCCACCGCGAGCGGCCGACTATACGCGCGCGTTTCGCCAGGATCGGGAGCGACTGAGCCGATCAAGGCGCTATGATCTGCGTCGGCTCAAAGAGGTGATGCTGTTGCTCATTGCCAACGATGGCCCGCTCGGCGCCGAGTGAAAACGGCGCGGACTGAAAGTCAGCGCCCAGAGGCACCCACCTATCGTCGCCAGAGACTTGTTCGCAATCCCTATTTATGCTTTTTCGATAAACTCGTTCGCTCTCGAGACCAGAGGAAAATTCTCCGGATGGCGAATGGACTCGATGGACAGATCGATATCGAGTTTCGGCCAATAGAGGTGATTGGGGCTTGGCCTTTCCACGTCGCAGATTTGCTCGACGCTCGCCTTTTTGAACCAAGGAAAATTCGCGAAGGGAAGCATCAATTCTTCTTCGTCGAGGAGCAACCAAAAGCCATTTTTGGAAATATGTGTCACTTCAACGGTCGAAGTGCTTGTGCCAGGCATCGATGATCTCCTGCAAATGACGTTCCACGACCCGTTATCTCATTCCCCGCTTCCGGACAGTCCCTGAAGCGAGCGCATGGGCCGCGCGGGTCGTCTCGGGCAGGCGGTAGCGGGTGGTGCAGGCCATCACCCAGTCTACGGCGCGCTCGAGGCTCACGCGATGGCCGATGGAGACGTAGACCGGATGCACGCCCACGCGGGTACGCAGCACGGCGCCGATGATTTCGCTGCCGTCGCGCAGCGGCACCCAGGCGCCGCGCCGTTGCGGCACCGGTTCGTGCCTGCCGACGAGGCGCGACTTGGCCACGCCGATGCTGGGCAGATCGGTGAGCACGCCCAGATGGCAGGCGATACCGCAGCGGCGCGGATGCGCCCGGCCGTGGCCGTCGACGAGCAGTAGATCGGGCGGGGCCGAGAGCCGCGCCAGCGCCTGCAGCACCACCGGCAGCTCGCGAAAGGAGAGCAGCCCCGGCACGTAGGGGAAGTTCACTTCGGCTTCCGCGACCGCCGTCTCGCTCAAGGCGAGCGAGGGAAAGTCGAGCACGGCGATGGCGGCGCGCCCCTGGGTGCCGCCGCCGGGAAAGCCGACGTCGACCCCGGCCACGCGCCGTACCGGCCCGTGCGCGTCCTCGCACACGACTCGACGGGCGATCTCGCGCTGCAGGGCGATCGCCTCCGCTATGCTGCGCGGCTGTAGGAGCGAAAGATCCGTCACTGCCCTTCCCCGGCTGCGGCGGGCGCGGAGCCGGATTTTGGCCGCCGGCTCATCATCACCACGCCGGCGATCACCAGGCCGCAGCCGGCGAGCTGGGTGAAAGCGAGCGGTTCGTCGAGCAGCCAGGCGCCGAGCAGCAGGGTGAGCACGGGGCCGAGGGTGGCGCTCATCGAAACGGGTCCGGATCCGAGGCGACGGATGGCTTCGGAGACGAGCCATACCGGGGCGACGGTGGAGACGAGCGCCATGGCGAGGCCGAGCCACAGCACCGGCGCCGGTTGCTGCCACAGCGAAGGCAGGGGGCGCATGACGGCGAACTGGCCGAGCACGAGCAGGCAGGCGAAAGTCGTCGCCCAGGCGCTCAGGCGGGAAGCGCCGATTTGCGCCACCACCTGGCCGGTGCCGAGAAGGTAGAGTGCGTAGGCCACGGCCGAGGCGAAGACGAGCCCGCCGCCCAGCCAGACGTCGTGCGCGCTGCCGGGATTCTGGCCAAGGTCGTGCACCAGCGCGAGCGCGAGCCCGGCGTAGCAGACGACCAGTGAAGCGAGGGTTCGACGGTCGAGCCGCGTGCCGAGGAAGGCCGCCGACATCAGCACGACCAGTGTCGGGTAGCAGAAGAGGATCATGCGCTCCAGGCCGGCGCTGATGTAGCGCAACCCGAGGAAGTCGAGGTAGCTCGAGCCGTAATAGCCGAGGAAACCGAGCACGAAGAGAATGCCCCACTGCCGCACGCTGAGGCGGTGTGCCGCCCTTTGCTCCGCCGCCCAGCCGAGCAGCAGGAAGAACGGCAAGGCGAAGCCCATGCGCAGGGCGAGGATGGTCTCGGCGTCGACGCCGTAGCGGTAGGCGAGCTTGACGAGCACCGCCTTGAAGGAGAAGCCGAACGCGCCGGCAAAAGCCATCCACCAGCCGAGCGCAGGGTGTTCCCGGATCGTCATCGTCTTTCTTTCACTCCATGGAAAACCGTCCCACCGGACGGCAGGCGACACCCGGCGCCCAGAAGATTTGCTCCGGGTGCCAGGTGCCGAAATAGGCGCGCAGCTTGCGCGCAGCGTGCGGCTCCCGTTCCAGCGCCACGGCCGGCACCCCGAAGGCGCGGGCCGTGAGCAGCAGATGCAGGCTGGTGGCACAGACTTCCACCGCCCCGGCAGCGAGCCCGCCGATTGCCTCCAGCCGGAGCTCGTCGATCAGGCGCAGCGCCGCCCGGTTCGACGGCGATAGGAAGCGGGACAGGCGCTCGAGCGCTTCTAGCGTGTCGTGCCACGGGGCGGCGCCGGCACGCACGAGGGCGAAGCACTCGCCTGCTTCGCGGCCTGCTTCCAGCCAGGCGGCGAGCGCCGCGAGCCACGGGTCGGTGGCGCATTCAGCAGCGAACTGCACCAGGCGATAGGCACCGAGCCGTGCGCGCCAGCCGGCGGCATGCGTTTCGAGCGCCGCTGCCAGATTCGAGGCGGCAAGCCCCTCGGCGGGGTCCGGCGCGAGCGGCAGGGAAAGCCCCTGGCGGGCAAAGAGCGCTCGGGTGCGGGCATCGCGCACGCGCGCTTCGTCCGCCGCGGCGAGTGCCGCGAGCGCGGCGCGCTGCACGCTGCGCGGCAATGCGTCGAGCCCCGTGCCGCCGCAGGGAGCAAAACCGAGGCGTCGCACTCCGGGGGCGTCCCCTCGGCGCAGCACGTAGGGTAGCGGCCGGTGCGTGCCCAACCGACGCACCGCCTCGCGGCGGCGGGCGCAGGGGTCGGCATCGAAGCAGGCGATCGCCCGTGCGGCACTTTCTTCGTCGAGCAGCATCACCGCTGCGGTCCAGGCGTCGCAATCGAGGATCTCGCCGCCGACGTGGTACAGGTCGTAGCCTTGCTTCAGGTCCGCGATCACTTCGGGCAGGGGGTGCACCGCGAATCCGGCCACGGAACGCGCATCCCAGGCGCGCAGGCCAGCGAAGTGCACACTGCGCTCGCCGGCGGCCTCGGCGGCGAGCCGGGCGAGCAGCAGGTCGCCGTAATTGTGCCGGTCGAAGGCGCCGAAGAGCACCAGGTCGATGGCGCTCATATCGCCCGGCGCAGGCGCAGCGAGTGGGTCACCACGAAGAGACTGGAGAGGCTCATGGCCGCGGCGGCGAGCATGGGGTCGAGCAGCCAGCCGGTCCAGGGGTGGAAGATGCCAGCCGCGAGCGGAATGAGCACCACGTTGTAGCCGTAGGCCCAGACGAAATTCCAGGCGATGGTGCGACGCGTGGCGCGTGCAAGGCGCACGGCCTGCGGCACGGCGGCCGGGTCGCCGCGCATGAGCACCACGTCGCCGGTCTCGATCGCCACGTCGGTACCGGTGCCCATGGCGATGCCCACGTCGGCCTGGGCGAGCGCCGGCGCGTCGTTGATGCCATCGCCCACGAAGGCGAGCCGCCGCCCCTGGGCCTGCCATTGACGCAGCGCCTCGGCCTTTTCTTCGGGGCGCACCTCGGCGCGAACTTCCTCGATGGCGAGCGCCCGGGCCACTGCCTCCACGCTGCGGCGCAAATCGCCGGAAAGAAGCGCCACGCGCAGACCGAGCGCATGGAGTTCGGCCACCGCCGCCGCGCTCGTGGGCTTGAGCGGATCGGCAAACGCCAGCACCCCCACGGGAACGCCGTCGGCCGCCACCCACACGAGCGTTCTGCCTTCGCCGGCCTGCGCCTCGGCCCAGGACGCCAACGCCGCATCCGGCGCCCGCGTTCCCACCTCCTTCTCCAGGAAGCGGCGCGAACCCACCGCGAGCCGCAGCCCTTCGACGCGGCCGCGGATGCCGCCGCCCGGCACCGGTTCGACCTCCTCGGCCGGCGGCAGCGGCACCTCGCCCACGGCCGCGAGCAGGGCGCCGGCAATCGGATGCTCGCTCGCTTTTTCCAGTGCGGCCACGCGCAGCAGCCACTGCCGCGCCTCGCCCGGCGCATTCCAGCACGCTTCCACCAGCGCCGGTCGCCCAGCGGTGAGCGTACCCGTCTTGTCGAAGACCACGGTGTCGATCGCGGCGAGCCGCTCCAGGGCGGCGCCGCGGCGCACGAGGATGCCGCATTCCGCCCCCCGCCCCGTGGCGACCATGAGGGCGACGGGCGTGGCGAGCCCCATCGCGCAGGGGCAGGCGATGAGCAGCACGCTCACTGCAGTGACGAAAGCGTAGGAGAGCCGCGGTTCGGGCCCAAAGGCCAGCCAGAGGGCAAAGGTGAGCACGGCCACGGCGAGCACCAGCGGCACGAAAACGCCGGCCACGCGGTCGGCGAACGCCTGGATGGGCGGCTTCTCGGCTTGCGCCCGCTCGACCAGGGCGATGATGCGGGCGAGCAACGTCTCGCGGCCGACCTCGGTCACCTCCATGGCGAAGCCGCCGGAAGTGAGCACACTGCCGCCGACGACCCGATCGCCGGGGCGCTTTTCCACCGGCAGCGGTTCGCCGGTGAGCATGGACTCGTCGACCCAGCCCGCTCCCTCGCGCACGATGCCGTCGGCGGGAAGGCGCTCGCCCGGGCGCACCTGCACCCGGTCGCCGGGGCGCAGTTCCTCGACAGGCAATTCCCACACCGAGCCGTCTTCGCGCAAAACCCGTGCCGTGCGCGGCTGCAGCCGCAGCAGGCGCGAGATGGCGCGGGATGCCCGGCCGCGGGCGCGCGCCTCCAGCATGCGCCCGAGCAGGATCAGGGCGACGATGACTCCGGCCGATTCGAAATACAGATGCGCGCTGCCTGGCGGGAAGATCCCCGGCGCGAGCCAGGCGAGCAGCGAATAGCCCCAGGCGGCGCCGGCCCCCAGCAGGACGAGCGCGTTCATCGCCGGGGCGCCGTGGCGCAGTTCCGACCAGCCGGCGCGCAGCAGCGGCGCGCCGCAGACGAAGAGGATGAGCGAGGAGAGCGCCGCCTGCAGCGCCTGCCACAGCCACATCGGGGCGAGGCGGGCAAAGAGCGCTTCTCCGCCCGGCAGCATCGGCCCCATGGCGAGCAGCACGAGCGGCACCGCGAGCCCTACGGCCCAAAGCACCCGGCGCCGCGCCGCGCGCGCGGCCTCGTCTTCCTCGTCGGTGCAAGACTGTGACGCCCGCGGTACCGGCTCGTAGCCGAGTTCGCGGATCGTACGCCGGATGGCGGCCTCGTCGACCCGGCTCGAATCGTAGCGTACCGTGGCGCGCTCGAGCGCCAGATTGACGCTCGCCTGCCGTACGCCCGACAGCCGCTGCAGGCCCCGTTCGATGCGCCGCACGCAGGCGGCGCAGGTCATGCCGCGGATGCCCAGTTCGAGCTCGGCCTCGGCGGCGGGCGCGGAATCAGGCGAGTCTTGCGTCATAGCCCTCTTCGAGAATCGCCTCGATCACCGCCTGCGGGCTCGGATCGCCTTCGATCACCACTTCCTCCCGCTCCCGGCTCACCGAGACGACACGCGTCACGCCCGGTACCTTCTTCAGCGCCTCGGCCACGGCCTTCTCGCAGTGCGCGCAGCTCATCCCTTTCACTTCGTAGCGTTGTTGCATCGTCCTTGCTCCTGTCGTCAAGCTTCCACGGGCGAAGAAGACAGCAGTGCCGCCACGTCCTCTTCGGTGAGCGCAAATCCGCCCGCCTCGCCCGTCTCCAGCGTGCCTTCGGCAAGCGTGCGTTTGCGCGCCTGCATTTCCAGCATTTTTTCTTCGACCGTATTGGCCGCGATCAGTTTATAGACGAAGACCGGCTTGTCCTGACCGATGCGGTGCGTGCGGTCAATCGCCTGCTCCTCCACCGCCGGGTTCCACCAGGGGTCGAAGAGGATCACCGTGTCGGCCTCGGTGAGGTTCAAGCCCACGCCGCCCGCCTTGAGGCTGATGAGGAAGACCGGCGCTTCGCCCTGGCGGAAGCGATCGATCACCTCGTCGCGCCGGCGCGTGCTGCCGGTGAGCTTCACGTAAGGGATTTTCAGCTCGGCGAGCACCGGCTCGATGCGCTCGAGCATCTGCACGAACTGGGAAAAGATGAGGATGCGCCGCCCCTCTTCGACGAGTTCGGGCAGGGTCTCGCGCAGCCAGTCGAGTTTGGCCGATTCCTTCACCTGGCGCGCCTGCGGCAGGTCGACCAGCGTGGGATCGCAGCACACCTGCCGTAGTTTGAGGAGCGCATCGAGCACCGTGATCTGGCTGCGGGCAAGCCCCTTTTCGGCCAGCGCCCGGCGCACGCGCTCCTGCATGGTCAGCCGGATCGCCTCGTAGACCTTGGCCTGCTTCTCGCCCAGCGTCACGGTCTGCACGATCTCGGTCTTGGGCGGCAGTTCCGCCACCACCTCTGCCTTCGTGCGCCGCAGCAGGAACGGGCGGATGCGCCGGCGCAGATGCTCGAGACGCGCCGCGTCGCCCTCCTGCTCGATCGGATGGCGATACCAGCGGTTGAAGGTCTCGAGCGAGCCGAGAAAGCCCGGCATGAGGAAATCGAAGAGGGACCACAGCTCGCCGAGATGGTTCTCCATCGGCGTGCCGGTCAGGCACAGGCGCTGCTCGGCGCGAAACTTGCGCACGTGCTGCGAGATCTGCGCCCGCGGATTCTTGATCATCTGCGCTTCGTCCAGGATCATCACCGACCACGCCTGCGGGCGCAGGAGCTCCACGTCGCGCCACACGAGCGGGTAGGTGGTGATGACGAGATCGTGGCCGGGAATCGACTCGAGCCGTTCGCGCCGCTGCGCCCCGTGCCAGACGAGCACGCGCAAATCGGGGGTGAAGCGCGCCGCCTCGCGCGCCCAGTTGCCCACGAGGCTCGTGGGCGCCACCACCAGCGCCGGTTGCTCGAGCCGGCCGGCGCGCTTTTCCGCCAAGAGATGCGCGAGCGCCTGCAGCGTCTTGCCCAGCCCCATGTCGTCGGCCAGGATCCCGTGCAAGCGATGCCGGCGCCAGAACTGCAGCCAGGCCAGGCCCGTGCGCTGGTAGGGCCGCATCTGCGCCTGCAAGCCCGGCGGTTCCTCCACCGGCATGGGGCCGCCGTAGCGCTCCAGCTCTTCGAGCATGGCCGACAGCGTCGGTGCCTGGATCTGGGCCAAGGTTCCGGGCGGCAGCTCGCGCAGCAGGGAAAAATCGTAGCGCGACAGCCGCACCGGCCCCTCGCGCCGCGGTTCGCGCCGCAGCAATTCCAGCGTCAGCTTCAGGATGGGTGCGATCGGCTCGAGCGGCACCACCGCACAGGCGTCTTCTTCCGGAAAGGGATAGACGATTTTCTCCGGCCAGTCGTCCTCGCCATAGCGCTCGAAGACCTCCGCCGCGAGCTCCGTGAGGTCGATCTCGCGCTCGCCCGCTTTCACCTTGGCGTCGAACGCGAACCAGTCGCCTCCTTCGTCGGCCTGGGCGAGTTCCACTTCCGCCGTGCTCGCCTCCCACTCCTGCGGCCAGAAATCGTCCCCCACCTCGATCTCGGGCGAGAACTCGCCCAGCACCCCGGCTTCGAGCCGCTCGCGCAGCTCGTGCCACAGCAGGGGGGATTCGGCCTGCGCCTCGTATTCGGTGAAATCGGGCCAGGCGAGCGCCATCCGCAGCGGCTCCAGCAGCACCCGCACCGTGCCGAACCACTGCTTCTCCCGGGCCACGGAACGGTGCGGCAGCTCGAGGCGCACCTCGTCCCCGAACGGATGATGCACCCGCCCCTGGGCATCGACCACGACTTCGCCGTAGCGCACTTCGGGACGGATGCGCCGTTTTCCTTGCTCGTCGCGCCACAGGACGAGGCGAAAGTGCGCGGGTTCCTCGACCCGCACCGTCGCCACGGGGGCCGGAGCCGGCAATGCTTCGCCGAAGAGCTCGCTCCAGCGCCGCGCGAACACCGGCGCTTCCGCCTGCGGCACCGGCGGCAAGGCGTCGAGCCGCTCGACGTCGGCCCATTCCACTCCCTCGGGCAGGATCAGTGGCCCCACGGTATGGGTCTTGCGCTCGAAATAGTGCCAAGGCAGCATGAAGCGCAGCGGCACGATGCCCGCCTCGCCATTGCCCTCCACGTGCCACACGCCCTGGAATGCCCCGCGCGCCGTCTCGCGCCATAGCCACAGCAAGCGCCTTGGCTCGCCCCAGCGCAGGAAGACGCCCTCCGTGTGCGATCCAAGACAGGCGCGTCCGCTCTGGACGATGGCGGCAAAGGCCGCACCCAGCCAGGTACGCGGAGGACCGTGCATCGACGCCACCGCCAGCCCCATCAGATCGGCGACGGTGAGCGCCTCATAGATTTCCCGATGGTAGTAGACCGTGAGCAGATCGACGGGCTTGCCGGCGACGAAGCGGCGCGGATCGCGCTTGTAGGGACGGGTGAGAAAGGCATTCCAGCCGAAGAGGCCGCGGCGCTCGTCGAGCCGCACGTCGTAGAGGATGCGCTCCGGCGGCTGCTGGTCCGGCCCCGGGTAAGGGTGCGGCTCGTGGCGCAGACGGCGCTGGCGGGCCGTCTCCTCGATCCAGCGCATGGCCGGGGAGCGCTTGGCCTCCTGGTCCTTGGCGATTCGCGCGACTGCGGCAGACACGCCTTCCTTGTCCGGCGAAAGAGACCGGTTGCCGAGCATGAGCTCGACCAGCTCGCCCAAGTGGATCCGTCCCTCTTCCTCCGAGGGGGGGAGGGGATTTCCGGAACCTGGCACCTCGACCTCTTGCCCCCTGGCAGCCTCCCGCTCTGCAAGCCGCCCGGCGAATTCGATGAGCAGCGCCGCACAGTGCTTGCACGCCTCACCGATGGGGCAGGTACAGGAACATTCAATGGACGAAGGTTTGACGTCGCTTTCTTCGTCCCATGATATATCGATATGCTGCACGTAAGGAGAACGCTGCGTTCCCTGAACCCGGCCCTCGATGTGCCAATGCTGCTCGTCGCCAGAAAACTCATAGGAGCGCACCCTATCCCGTTGCACCAAATCCTCTCCCCGTGACCAGTAGACGGGACCGAAGACGTGGAGCCTCAACCACTCGAGACGACGACGGTTGCGTTCTGCCGGATTCATTGCGCTCACGCCGGGGAAAGGGGATCGCACAGTATAATTGGCCAAAGGTGCAAACTCAATCGCAACGCGGCAGGAGAGGCAATGGCTGGCCATTCCAAATGGGCGAACATCCGTTTCCGCAAAGAACGGCAGGACGCCAAACGCGGCAAGATCTTCACCCGGCTCATCCGCGAGATCACCGTGGCCGCGCGCAACGGCGGCGGCGACCCCAACTTCAACCCCCGTCTGCGCGCCGCCATCGACAAAGCCAAAGAGCACAACATGCCCTCCGAGAACATCGAGCGGGCCATCAAGCGCGGCACCGGTGAGCTCGAGGGGGTGAGCTACGAAGAGATCCGCTACGAAGGCTACGGCCCGGGCGGCGCGGCGGTGCTCGTCGACTGCATCACCGACAACCGCACCCGCACCGTGGCCGAAGTGCGCCACGCCTTCAGCAAGCATGGCGGCAACCTCGGCACCGAGGGCTGCGTCGCCTTCCAGTTCAAGCACTGCGGCCAGATGATCTTCGCCCCTGGCACGAACGAAGATGCGCTGCTCGAAGCGGCACTGGAAGCCGGGGCCGAGGACGTCATCACCAACGAGGACGGCTCGATCGAGGTCATCACCCCGCCTTTCGAGCTCGAGCGCATCCGCGCGGCGCTGGAAGCGGCCGGTTTCACCCCGGAAGTGGCCGAAGCGGTGTGGAAGCCGCTCAACGAGATCGAGCTCACGGGCGAAGACGCCGCCAAGATGCGCAAGCTCATCGACGCGCTCGAATCGCTCGACGACGTGCAGGCGGTCTACACTTCGGCCGTCTTCGACGAAGAGGAGCCATGACGGCGGTGCGCATCCTCGGCCTCGACCCGGGGCTGCGCATCACGGGCTTCGGCGTCATCGAGCGGCACGGTACCCGGTTCGCCTATGTGGCCAGCGGCTGCATCCGCAGCGGCGAAGGCACCCTGCCCGAGCGGCTCGCCACCCTCTTTCGCGGCGTGGACGAGCTCATCGCCACCTACCGGCCGACCGAGGCCGCCGTCGAAAAAGTCTTCGTCAATCTCAACCCCCAATCGACCCTGCTCCTGGGACAGGCGCGCGGCGCCGTGCTCTGCGCGGCCTTGCTCGGCGGCACCGCGGTGCATGAATACACGGCGCTGCAGGTGAAACAGGCCGTGGTCGGCTACGGCAAGGCCGACAAGGTGCAGGTGCAGGAAATGGTGACGCGGCTGCTCGGCCTCGATGCCACCCCGGGGCCGGACGCGGCCGATGCGCTCGCCTGCGCCATCTGCCACGCCCACCAAAGCACCCACCCCTACGCGGCGCAAGCCGTGCGGCGCCGCGGCGGACGGCTGCTCGTCCCCCCGCCCTCGCGCCGATGAAGCCGATCGCGCTGTGGCCGGCCTGGGCGCGCAACCTGCCGCGCCTGCTGCTGCTGGGGTTGCTCGGCTGGTGGCTCGTCAATAGCGCCACCGCCAACGAGATCGCCGCCGGCCTGGCCCTCTTCCTGCTAGGCATGCGCTCGCTCGAAGACGGCGTCAGGGCGCTGGCCGGCAGCGGGCTCGAAACGCTGGTGCGCACCAGCACCCGCAGCACCCTCGGCGGCCTCGTTTTCGGCTTTTTCGCCACCGTCGCGACCCAGTCGAGCGGCATCGTCTCGCTAATGACCATGTCTTTCGTCTCGGCGAAGATGATCTCCTTGAACAGCGGACTCGCGCTCATCCTGGGGGCCAACATCGGCACCACCACGGGCACCTGGATTTTCGCCACGCTGGGGGCCTCGCTCGATCTCGCACGCTACGCGCTGCCCTTCGTCTCGCTCGGCATGGTGCTGCGCTTTTCGCGTGAACGCGCTTTCGCGGCCACGGGCCACATCCTCATCGGCCTGGGGCTGATCCTCTTCGGCATCCATTACCTGAAGATCGGCTCCGAGCTCTTTCAGCAGCAGTTCGACCTGCGCGCCTATGCCCCGCCGGGGTACGCCGGGCTTTTGACCTACACCGCGGTCGGCACCCTTGCCACGGTGGTGATGCAATCGAGCCACGCGACCATGCTGCTCACGGTGGCCGCACTTGCGTCCGGCCAGATCGGATTCGACAACGCGCTCGCCATCGCGATCGGGGCCAACATCGGCAGCACCGCCACGGCCCTGCTCGGCGCGATCGGCGCCGACGTCGCGGCCAAACGGCTCGCCCTCGGGCATTTCTTCTTCAACCTCTTCGCCGCTGTGCTGGCTCTAGCCGCCTTCCCCCTCTTTCGCACCGGCACGCGGCTCGGTGCCAGGCTGCTCGGCCTGCCGGAAGACGATGCGCTGCTGCAGCTTGCCTTCTTCCATACCTTCTTCAACGCCGTGGGCGTGTGCCTCGCGCTGCCGAACCTCTCACGCTTCCTGCGGCTGCTCCAGCGCCTCTTGCCCGACACGACCCCGGCCCTGACCGCTCCAAAATACCTCTCGCCGACCCAGCTCAAGACGCCCGACGTGGCGATCGAATCGCTGCGCAAGGAAACCTGGCGCCTGTTCGACCGGGCGATCGACCTCATCGCCCTGGTGATGCAGGTCGACCCCAAGGCCATGCGCGCCGGAGAAGATCCGCACGAGCTCGACCACCCACCCGCGCGGGTTCATACGATCGACATCGACGGTCTCTACCGGGCGCGGATCAAGCCGCTCTCCGGGCTCATCGTAGACTTCGCCGCGCGCCTCGCGCCGCCCGCTCCCTTGGCGGCCAAACTGCAGCACATCCTTCAGGCGAGCGCCGCCATCCAGGAAGCGGTCAAGGACACCAAGCACCTGCAGAAGAATCTCGTTCCCGGCCTGCAGCACCCCAACTCCATCGTGCAGCGGCAGTACCTGCGCTACCGCCGCCACCTCGTCGAGACGCTCTACGCCATCGCCCATCTGCCGCGGGAACCGGGCTGCGACGGCAGTGCCGCCGAGCTCACGCTGGTCACCCACACCTCGCTGGCGCAGCTCGACCCGCTGGCCAACGGCCTGCTGGAAGAATGGCTGAAAAACGGCGAACTCTCGCCGGAAGAGGCCACCTCGATGATGAACGACACGGCCTACGTGCGCCGCATCACCGAGAACCTGCTCACCGCCGCGCGGCTGCTGGGCGAGGCGGCGCTGCCGCCGCATGCCGCCTGAGCGGGACGCCCCCTCAGGCAGAAAGCACGGCCGGGCAGTCGCGGTGGCGCACCAGCACACGGCCGCGCGCCGCGAACGCCCGCCCCAGGCGCTCCACCAGATACACCGAGCGATGCTGCCCGCCGGTGCAGCCCACCGCCACCGTGAGATAGGCACGATGCTCACGCTCGTAGCACGGCAACCAGCGATCGAGAAAACCGGCGATCTCGGCAAACATCGCCTCCACCTCGGGAATGGCCTCCAGCCAGCGCACCACCGGCTCGTGACGCCCGGTGAGCGGCCGCAGCGCCTTGTCGTAGTAAGGATTGGGCAGACATCGCGCGTCGAACACCAGATCCGCATCGAGCGGCACGCCGTGCTTATAACCGAAGGACTCGAAAGTGAGGGTGAGCCAGCCGCCCTGTCCGGCAAAGACGAACTCGCGGATCCACGCGCGTAGCATTCCGGCCGAGAGGTCGCTCGTGTCGATGCGATGCGCCCGCTGCGACAGCGGCCCCAGCACCTCGCGCTCGAGCGCGATCGCCTCCACCAGGGGCCGTCCTTCGCGCGCCAGCGGATGCGTGCGCCGCGTCTCGGAGAAGCGCTCGAGCAGCACCCCATCGCGCGCTTCCAGAAAGAGCAGATCGACGCGATGCCCCTGTTCCGCCAGGCGCTCGAGCGTGCCGGGAAGCGCCTCCAACCCGCCGGTGCGCGCGTCGATGGCGATCGCCACCTGCGCCACCGCCTGCCTCGCCAGGTGCTCGACCACCGGCGCGAGAAAGGCCACCGGCAGGTTGTCGATGGCCACGAACCCGGCGTCTTCCAGCGCCCGCAGGCCCACCGTCTTACCGGAGCCCGAAAGCCCGCTCACCAGGATGATGCGCATCTTTGCCTCTCCAATGATCCCATTGAAAATCGATGGTATCACCGCACATCCCCAATGCCGCGCTCATTCCCCCTCCTCAAACTCCGCGTTCTCGAAGCGTAGCACGGAGCCATTTCTCGCACCGCCCGCTCGCGGTCGATGCCATTTCTCACGCGGCGGCAGCAAGCCTCACCGGCGCTTGGCCACCGAGGCGCATCCGGAGTCTGAAGGGAAATCATGGATTTCGTTCTGGATAAATGCACCTTCCCTCTCGGCGGATTTTATCCTTGAGGGCCAAGTTGGCGAGGCGATCCCAGTGCAGGAGGTCGATCTTGAAGAGGATGGGGAGTTCGTCGATCTCGTTCCACAGGGCGGAGAATTCCTCCTCGCTCATCGAGGGGGCGAAAACGGCCAGATCGATGTCGGAGCCGGGACGATGCATTCCCTTGGCGCGGGAACCGAAGAGGCGTACTTCCTCGATCGTAGGATGGCGGGCGAAGACGCGGCACAAGTCGGCGAGGATTTCGTCCGCCAGGCCGGAGGGATCGGTCGTCACCGTGGCAACCATTGGCGCACCTGCTGCGCGAGTTCCCGGAAAAGGGGCAACCCTGTGTGGCAAACGAAACGATAGACTTCTTCTGCCAACGATTCGTCGTACGTGTGGCTGGTGAGGTTGCGCATGCGCTGAGCTTGGCTCCAGGCGTTGCCATCGTGCAGCAGCCCCGCGGCCAAGGCCTCACGGAAGACTTCCCGGGGCGTCAGTGCCTCGATTCCCTCCTCGAGCAGTTTGAGTCGCAGGACCTTCCATGCGAGCTCCCAGCAGAACTCGAAACGTTGGATGACCGAGTCGCGGAGGAATTCCGAGTACGGCTGGGCGCAGGCTTCGGCAAGCCGCTCGGTGGCCTTGAGGAAATCTTGGCAGCGCTCGTGGAAGCGTTCGTGATTCGTCATACCGTGCCTGGGGGCGGAGTACGCGCAAGCAGCGCGCCGAGGTCGAGGTTGATGCTGGTCACCGGTCGGAGACGTCCACCTTGCGTGCGCCGTCGCAAATCCTGCCACTGCCCGACCAGCGAGCCGGATGTGACGACAAGCACGGTCCCGCGCGCCTCGATCCCGGCGATGGCGGCGTTCTTGCGGAGATCTTCGCGTTTGAGCATACCGGGCTCTACCCGTCTTTCGACATCGAAGAGCGATGGTATCACCCCCAGCAGCAGGGCGCTACGGACCTCGTTCCTTCCCGAGTGCTCACGCCGGCAGCATCGCTTGCCATCGCCCCTCGTTGCGGCGGATCGCCCCGGCGCGTTCGAGCTCGTCGCCCAGCCAGCGCACTGCCTCGTCGGGCGTCAGTTCGATCCAGTCGAGGGCGCGCTGGAAGAGTTCGACCCCCGCCAAGGTGGCGCGTAGTTCGTCTTCCTCCATGCGCCCCCGTTCGAGCAGGGTGAAGGTGACGCAGGCGCGCAGGGCGTTGCGCGCGATGCGCCGGGGATCGGCGGCGAAGGCTTCGAGCCGCCCCCAGGCGCGCTGCAGGGCGCCGGCCACGTCACGAAAGGGCGCACCGTGCCCCGGGATCACCCAACGCACCGGCAGGCGTTCGATCGCCGCCAGCGCCTCCCGCGCCGCGGCGATGGCATCCGCCTGGCCGAGCAAGGAGGGAAAGAGGATGCCGAAACCGTCTTCCCACAGGGCGTCGCCGCTGATGAGCACGCCGTGCGAGGGTTCGAAGTAGGCGAGCGCGTGCATGTCGTGTCCCGGCACGGAAACCGCGCGCCACTCCCACTCGCCCATCGGCACGGTGTCGCCGGCCGCGATGGTGGCCGAATAGGAGAAGGGCTCGGCCTGTTGCCCTGCATTGGAGAGCAGCAAGGCGGCTTCGTCCCAGCGCCCGATCGGGTCGGCCAGCCCCTCCGGCACCCAGATGGGACAGCCGAAACGCCGCGCCACCGCCGCGTTGCCGCCCAGGTGATCCGAATGCGAATGGGTGTTGACCAGGCGCACGACGGGCTCCCCGCCCACCGCGGCGTCAAGCAGCGCCAGCGTCTCCCCGGCTTTCGTCACGTAGCCGCTATCGACCAGCGTCCACCCTTCCTTGCCGCGCAGCAAGACCGAGTTCGAGGACAGCCAGCCGCGCTGCAGCACCACCATCCCTTGGGGCAGAGTCTGCGTCGTCATCGTGTCTTCCACCTCTTCGCCATACACGCGCCGGCCGCAGCCGACGCACACCCCGTCTTCGATCGTGCAGATGCCCACGCACTCGGATTCCATCGCTCAGGAGCTTCCGTTCCGGTCCGTCTCGGCGCATTCTGCCCGCCGCCGCGCCACCGCCGCGAGGATGCGGCGGCGCTCGGCCTCGTCCGCGTCGCGCCAGCGGGCGATTTCCTCGCGCGTGCGCAGGCAGCCGACACACCAGCCGGCCCGCTCGTCGAGCCGGCACACGCCGATGCAGGGCGAGGCCACGACCGTCATGGCTGCGGCACTGCGCACGATCCGCCCAGCGCACGGGCCACGCGCGAGGCCGGTTCGCGCCCGAGCAGCCCGCTCACCCACCAGGCGGTCTCGGTGAGCGCTTTCAGATCCACGCCCGTCTCCACGCCCAGTCCGTGGAAGAGATAGACCAGCTCCTCGGTGGCGACGTTGCCCGAGGCCCCCTTGGCGTAGGGACAGCCGCCCAGGCCGGCGACGGAGGCGTCGAACGTGGCCACGCCGAAGCGCCAGGCGGCGTAGACGTTCGCCACCGCCATGCCGTAGGTGTCGTGGAAATGTCCGGCGAGCCGTTCCAGCGGCACGCGCCGCGCCACCGCCTCGAGCATGGCGACCACCTGCTGCGGCGTCCCCACACCAATGGTGTCGCCCAGCGAGATCTCCTCACAACCCATCTCGAAGAGGGCGGCGGCGACCTCCGCGACCTTCTCCGGCGCCACCGGCCCTTCGTAGGGACAGCCCACCACGCAGGAGACGTAGCCGCGCACCCGCACCCCGGCGGCGCGCGCCTGTGCCACCACCGGTCGGAAACGCTCCAGCGCTTCGGCAATGCCGCAGTTGATGTTCTTGCGGCTGAAGGTCTCGGAAGCGGCGCCGAAGACGGCGATCTCGTCGACGCCGGCCGCGAGCGCCGCTTCCAGCCCCTTGAGATTGGGCACGAGCACCGGATGACGCACGCCGGGGCGGCGACGCCCGCGCAGGGCACGCATCACTTCGGCATGATCGGCCATCTGCGGCACCCATTGGGGCGAGACGAAGGCGGTGGCCTCGATCACCTTCAGGCCGCAGGCGGCGAGCCGCTCGATCAGCGCCAGCTTGTGCTCGAGGGCGATCGGCGTCTTCTCGTTCTGCAGCCCGTCGCGCGGCCCGACTTCGACGAGCGTGACCTTGGCGGGGCCTTCCATCACGCTTCCTCCTTGACCGGTTCGAAGTCGACCAGCTCGGCCCCATCGGGCACCTGTTCGCCCACGGCGAAGCGCACCGCCTTGACGGTGCCGTCGGTCGGCGCGACGATGGCGTGCTCCATTTTCATGGCTTCGAGCACCACCAGCGTCTGTCCGCGTGCGACCTTCGCGCCCGGCTCGACTTTCACCGCGATCACGCGCCCCGGCATGGGAGCGGTGAGCCCTGCCGCATCCACCCCGGTGCCAGCGCCTTCCGTTCCTTCCTGACCACAGAGGTCGAACACCCAGGCGCGGCCGTCGAGGAAGACGTGCCGCCGGCTGCCGGCGGTCACCGCCGTGACCGTGGTGCGCCGGCCGTCGAGCTCGAGCCTCAGGCTGTCCTCGCCCAGCATCGCGCCCCAGGCGGTAGCGCTTGCCACGGATTCGCCTTTCTCGTCGAAGAGCTGCAGCTGCAGCTTCTCACCCAGGCAACGGGCCTGCACGCGGCGCGTCGTCTCGCCGGCGCGCCACTGCCAGCGCCGCAGCGCCGGCGCGTTCACGCGCCAGCCGTCCACGGCGTGCCAGGGCGACGTGGGGTCGGGTGCGCGGCGGGCGGCTTCCTGCATGCGGCGCGCCTCGGCCAGGCGTTCCGCGCTGGAGACGGCGAACCATGCCGCCGGCGGCGGTTCTTCGGCCCCCCCGAAGAGGAAGGCCGATTCGCGCTCGATGAGACCGGTGTCGAGATCCGCTTGGCGAAAGGCCGGAGAGTCGACCAGTTTTCCCAGGAATTCGACGTTGTTCGCCACGCCGACGATGCGATACTGCGCCAGCGCCTGCCGCATGCGCGTGAGCGCCTGTGCCCGGTTCTCGCCCCAGACGATGAGCTTGGCGATCATCGGATCGTAATGGGGCGTGATCTCGTCGCCCTGCTCCACGCCGGTATCCACCCGCACCCACACGCTCTCGGGCGGCGGCTGCAGGTGCACGAGCCGCCCCACCGAGGGCAGAAAGCCTTTGGCCGGATCCTCGGCATAGATGCGCGCCTCGATGGCGTGCCCTTCAAGCGGAATCTGGTCCTGGGCAAGCGGCAGCGGTTCGCCGGCGGCCACGCGCAGCTGCCATTCGACCAGGTCGAGCCCGGTGATCATCTCGGTGACCGGATGTTCGACCTGCAGCCGCGTGTTCATCTCCATGAAGTAAAAGGCACCGGAGGGCTCGACGATGAATTCGATCGTGCCCGCGCCGACGTAGCCCACCGCCTTGGCCGCCGCCACCGCCGCCTCGCCCATGGCGGCGCGCCGCTCCGGCGTCATGCCGGGGGCCGGGGCCTCTTCCAGCACTTTCTGGTGGCGGCGCTGCACCGAGCAATCGCGCTCGTAGAGGTGGATCACCTGGCCGTGGGCATCGCCGAAGACCTGCATCTCGATGTGCCGCGGCCGCAGGATGTACTTCTCGATCAGCACCCGGTCGTCGCCGAAGCTCGAACGCGCCTCGCGCCGGCAGGATTCGAGCGCCTCGGCGAAGTCCTCCGGCCGGTCGACGCGCCGCATCCCCTTGCCCCCGCCGCCGGCACTCGCCTTGATGAGCACCGGAAAGCCGATGCGCATGGCCTGCTCGAAGAGGTAGGCCGGCCCCTGCTCCTCGCCGTGATAGCCGGGGGTGAGCGGCACGCCGGCAGCCTCCATCAGGCGCTTGGCCTCGGCCTTGGAGCCCATCTTGCGGATCGCCTCCACCGGCGGGCCGATGAAGACGATGCCAGCATCGAGGCAGGCCTGGGCAAACGCCTCGTTCTCCGACAAGAAACCATAGCCGGGGTGAATGGCCTGGGCGCCGGTACGCCGCGCCGCCTCCAGGATGCGCTCGATGTCGAGGTAGGATTCGCGCGCCGGCGGCGGGCCGATCCACACGGCCTCGTCGGCGAGCCGCACGTGGCGGGCGTTGCGATCGGCGTCGGAATAGACCGCCACCGTGGCGATGCCGAGCCGCCGCGCTGTGGCGATCACGCGGCAGGCGATCTCGCCGCGGTTGGCGATCAAAATCTTTTGGAACATTGCTCCCTCCTCAAGGACGCGGCACCCAGGCAGCAGGACGTTTTTCCAGGAAAGCGCTCAGCCCTTCGCGCGCCTCGTCGGTGGCACGCAAACGGGCGATGCGTTGCGCCGTGTCTTCGAGCACCTCGGGCGTGAGCGGACGGTCGGCCACCGCGTCGATGAGCTCCTTGGCCGCCGCCTGTGCCTTGGGCCCGCCGCTGAGCAGCGCCTGCACCACCTCGTCGATCTTGGCATCCAGCGCTTCTTCCTCCACCACCTCGTGCGCCAGGCCCAGGGCAAAGGCCCGGGTAGCGTCGATGCGCTCGGCGCTCTGGAAATAGCGCTTCGCCTGACGCACGCCGATCGCCCGGATCACGTAGGGGCTGATCGCCGAAGGAATGATGCCGAAGCGCACCTCGGAAGTGGCGAACACCGCCCGCTGCGAAGCGATGCAGAGGTCGCAGGCGCACGCCAGCCCCATGCCGCCGCCCAGCGCCGCACCGTGCACCCGCGCGATGGTCGGCTTGCCCATATGCGCGATCTGCCACAGCATGCGCGCGAGCCGCCGCGCGTCTTCGAGGTTTTCCTCGAAGGAAGCCGCACCAGCCGCTTTCATCCAGTTGAGATCGGCCCCGGCGGAAAAGCTCTTGCCGCGCCCGGCGAGCACGACCACGCGCACCTGCGCGTCGGCATCGAGCCGCGTGAAGGCGGCCGTGAGCTCCTCGATCACCTTGGCGTTGAAGGCGTTGTGCACCTCCGGGCGATTGAGCCATACCGTGGCCACCGGCCCCCTCGTCTCGATCACCAGCGTCTCGTACATTCCTCTCCTCCTCGATTTTTCCGTTACATGCGGAACAGGCCGAAGCGCGTCTCGGCGATGGGAGCGTTGAGCGCCGCCGACAGGCTCAGCCCCAGCACGCGCCGCGTCTGCGCCGGATCGATCACGCCGTCGTCCCACAGACGTGCCGTGGCGTAATAGGGGTGCCCCTGGCGCTCGTACTGCTCGCGGATCGGCGCCTTGAAGGCTTCTTCTTCCTCGCGCGACCAGGTTCCGCCCTTGGCTTCGATCGCGTCGCGTCGCACGGTGGCCAGCACGCTCGCGGCCTGCTCGCCGCCCATCACGGAAATGCGGCTGTTGGGCCAGGTCCACAAAAAGCGCGGCGAATAGGCCCGGCCGCACATGCCGTAGTTGCCGGCGCCGAACGACCCGCCGATGATGACGGTGAATTTGGGCACCTGGGCGGTGGCCACGGCCGTGACCATCTTCGCCCCGTCCTTGGCGATGCCGGAATTCTCGTACTTCTTGCCCACCATGAAGCCGGTGATGTTCTGCAGAAAAAGAAGCGGAATGCCGCGCTGGGCGCACAGCTCGATGAAGTGCGCCCCTTTCTGCGCCGATTCGCCGAAGAGGATGCCGTTGTTGGCCACGATCCCCAGGGGAAACCCGTAGAGTTCGGCAAAACCGGTCACCAGGGTGGTGCCGTAGCGCGCCTTGAACTCGTCGAAGCGCGACCCGTCGACCAGCCGCGCGATCACCTCGCGCACGTCGTAGGGCTTGCGCGTATCCTGCGGCACCACGCCGTAGAGCTCCTGCGGATCGTAGGCCGGCTCCTCGGCCTCGCGCCACGACAGATCCACGGGCTTGCGCGCGTTGAGGTGCGCCACGATGCGCCGCGCCAGATAGAGCGCGTGCGCGTCGTTTTCGGCGAGGTGGTCGGCCACACCGGAGATGCGCGTGTGCACGTCGCCCCCGCCGAGCTCCTCGGCCGTGACGATTTCGCCCGTGGCCGCCTTCACGAGCGGCGGCCCGCCCAGGAAGATGGTGCCCTGGTTGCGCACGATGATGGTCTCGTCGGACATCGCCGGCACGTAGGCCCCGCCCGCCGTGCACGAGCCCATCACCACCGAGATCTGCGGGATGCCCTGCGCCGACATGTTGGCCTGGTTGTAGAAGATGCGCCCGAAGTGGTCGCGGTCGGGGAAGACCTCGTCTTGCAGCGGCAGGTAGGCGCCGCCCGAGTCGACCAGGTAGATGCACGGCAGGCGATTCTGCTGCGCGATCTCCTGCGCCCGCAGGTGTTTCTTCACCGTGATCGGGTAGTAGGTGCCGCCCTTGACGGTGGCGTCGTTGGCCACGATCATGCACTCCACGCCCTGCACCCGCCCGATGCCGGCCACGATGCCGGCCCCCGGGGCTTCGTCGTCGTACATCCCCCAGGCGGCCAGCTGCCCGATCTCCAAAAAGGGTGAGCCCGGGTCGAGCAGGCGCTCGACGCGCTCGCGCGGCAGCAGCTTGCCGCGAGCAGTGTGTCGCCGCCGTGCCTCTTCCCCTCCACCTTGCTGCACGCGGGCCACTTTCTCTTCCAGATCCGCAACCAGCCCACGCATCCATTGCGCATTGGCGGCGAACTCCGCGCCGCGCGGATCCACCTTCGATACGATACGGCTCATCCCCTCCTCCTTTGCATCATTCTTTCAGCCCGCCAGGCCGCGGGCGATCACCAGGCGCTGGATCTCGCTCGTGCCCTCGTAGATCTGGCACACGCGCACGTCGCGGTAGATGCGCTCCACCGGAAAATCGCTCACATAGCCGTAGCCGCCGTGGATCTGGATCGCCGCCGAGCACACCCATTCGGCCATTTCCGAGGCAAAAAGCTTGGCCATCGAGGCTTCCTGCAGGCAGGGACGGCCGGCATCCTTGAGGCTCGCAGCGTGCCACACCAGCTGACGCGCCGCCTCGATCTTGGTGGCCATGTCGGCGAGCTTGAACTGCACCGCCTGGTGCTCGAAAATCGGCTTGCCGAAAGCCTCGCGCTCATGCGCGTAGCGCAGCGCCGCCTCGAACGCCGCGCGCGCCATGCCCACGCTCTGGGCGGCGATGCCGATGCGTCCGGCCTCGAGCTGCGACAAGGCGATTTTGTAGCCCTCACCCTCGGCACCCACCAGGGCATCGAGCGGCACGCGGCAGCGCTCGAAGGTGATCTGCGCCGTGTCGCTCGCGCGCTGCCCCATCTTCTCCTCGAGGCGCGTGACGAGATAGCCCGGCGTGTCGGTGGGCACGAGAAAGCAGGAAATCCCCTTCTTACCGGCGGCCGGATCGGTCACCGCCAGCACCAGCGCCACGTCGGCGTTTTTTCCTGTGGAAATGAACTGCTTGACGCCGTCGATCACCCAGGAGTCGCCCTCGCGCACCGCCACGGTGCGGATCGCCGACGCGTCGGACCCCACATGCGGCTCGGTGAGGCAGAAGCAGCCCAGCGCCTCGCCGCGCGCGAGCCGCGGCAGCCATTCCTGCTTCTGCCGCAGCGAACCGTAGGCGAGCGTGATGCCGCACACCAGCGAATTCTGCACCGACACCACCGTCGAGGTCGCCCCGTCGCCGGCGGCGATCTCTTCGAGCGCCAGCACCAGGCTCAGGTAGTCGAGTCCTGCCCCGCCCCATTCGACGGGCACCGTCACCCCCATCGCCCCGAGCTCGCCCAGTTCGCGCAGCGCCTCGCGGGGAAAGGTGTGCTCGCGGTCCCAGCGCGCCGCATGCGGCGCAAGCTTTTCCTGCGCGAAGGCGCGCATGGTGTCGCGGATCAGTTCGTGTTCCGAATCGAGGATCATCCCCCCCTCCTTCATCGTTCGTCGTTTTCGTTCAGCGCCGCGTCGTCGTCAGCCACACCCCGGCGAGCACGGCCGCGCCGCCCAGGGCCACCGAGGGTGGAAACGCCTCGCCCAAGGCGAGCGCCGCCATCAGCACCGCCGCCAGCGGCACCAAGTTGATGAACATCGCCGCGCGCGCTGCCCCCAGCACCCGCACCGCGTCGGTGTACCACGTAAAACCGATCGCCGTGCCGAAGACGCCGAGAAAAGCCACCGCCGCCCACACCGACGGGCTCCACTGCGCCCAGTCGATGCCGCCGGTGGCAAGCGCCGCCGCCCACAGCAGCACCGCCCCCAGGACGCAGGACCAGAAAGTGGCCGCGAGCGCCGAGACGAGGCGCGTGGCGCGTTTGCCCACGAAGGTATAGGCCGTCCAGCAGACGACGCAGCCCAGCAACAGCACCTCGCCCGGCCCGATGCGGCCGGCGAGCGGCGCGAGCGGATCGCCGTTGCCGATCACCGTGAGACAGCCGACGAAGGCGAGCACTGCCCCGAGCACCGCCAGCGGCTTTGCGCGCTCGCCGCCAAGCCACCACGCCAGCACCGCCACCGCCACCGGATTCAAGGCCACCACCAGCGCCCCGCGTCCGGCGCCGACGTGCTTCAAGCCGTAGAAGAAACACAGGTTGTAGAAGAAGACCCCCGTGAGCGCCAGGCCCACGATCGAGCGCCAGGCTCGCTGCCACGAGTCCGCGCCCATCGGCTCTCCCTTGGCGAGCATCACGGCGCCGAGCACGAGCGCGGCCAGCGTGAAACGCGCCGCCGCCGCGGCAATGGGCGTGGTCACCGCCTGCGCCACCACCCGGCCGGCCACCCAGGTCCCACCCCAGCTCAACATCGCCGCGACGAGTTTCACATAGACCGACAGGGTCGCCTCGCCGGCGACGGGGCTCAGCCGCAAGCCACGCTCCCTTCGAGCTCGATCGCCATCGCCGTGGCTTCGCCCCCGCCAATGCACAGGCTGGCCACCCCGCGCCGCCCGCCGGTACGCCGCAGCGCCCCGATGAGGGTGACGAGGATGCGCGCGCCGGATGCCCCGATCGGATGCCCCAGGGCGCAGGCACCACCGTGGATATTGACCTTCTCGTGCGGCAGGTTCAGCTCCTTCATCGCGATCATGGTCACCACGGCGAAGGCCTCGTTGATCTCGAAGCAATCCACCGAAGCGGCATCCCAGCCCGTCTTCGCGAAGAGGCGCTTCATCGCCCCCACCGGGGCGGTGGTGAACCATGCCGGCTCGTGGGCAAACGTGCTGTGCCCGACGATGCGCGCGATCGGCCTGCAGCCCAGGCGCTCGGCCTCGGCCCGGGTGGTGAGCACCAGCGCCGCCGCCCCGTCGGAGATGGACGAGGAATTGGCCGCGGTGACGGTACCGCCCTCGCGAAACGCGGGTTTCAGCGAAGGGATCTTGTCGAGCTTCGCCTTGAGCGGCTGCTCGTCGATCTCCACCACGCGCTCCCCGCCGCGTCCGGCGATTTTCACCGGCACGATCTCCCAGGAAAACGCCCCTTCCTTGATCGCGCGCTGGGCGCGTTCGGTCGAGGCGATGGCGTAGGCATCCTGCTGCTCGCGGGTAAACCCGTAGTGCTGCGCCGCGTCCTCGGCAAACGTGCCCATCAGCCGCCCTTTCTGGTAGGCGTCTTCCAAGCCATCGTAGAACATGTGATCCAGCAGCTGGCCGTGCCCCAGGCGCAGGCCGGTGCGCCCCTTGGGCAGCAGGTAGGGGGCATTCGACATCGACTCCATGCCACCGGCCACCGCCAGCGCCACGGAGCCGGCCTTGAGCGCGTCGTGCGCGAGCATCACCGTCTTCATGCCGGAGCCGCACACCTTGTGCACGGTGGTGCAGGCGACCGAAGTCGGCAGCCCCGCGCCCAGCGCCGCCTGCCGCGCCGGCGCCTGGCCTTCGCCAGCCTGCAGCACGTTGCCCATCAGCACCTCTTCGATCGATTCCTTGGGCAGCCCGGCGCGGCCGATCGCCGCTTCGATCGCCGCCGCGCCCAGGCGCGGGGCCGGCACTTCGGCCAGATCCCCGAGAAAACCGCCCATCGGCGTGCGTGCCACGCCGACGATCACCACGTCGTCGGCCCGCTTGTCCTGCGTCATCGTGTTTCTCCTCGTATCGTCAATAATCAGGCCGTCTCGTCGAAGAGCTCGCGCCCGATGAGCATGCGGCGGATCTCGGACGTGCCCGCGCCGATCTCATAGAGCTTGGCGTCGCGCCACAGCCGCCCGGTAGGATAGTCGTTGATGTAGCCGTTGCCGCCCAGCGCCTGGATCGCCTCGCCCGCCATCCAGGTAGCCTTCTCCGCTGCGTAGAGGATGACGCCGGCGCAGTCCTTGCGCAGCTTGCGGCTGTGCTCGCTGCGATCGAGCGCCTGCCCCACCGCATAGACGTAGGCGCGGCAGGCCTGCCAGGTGGTATACATGTCGGCGAGTTTGCCCTCCATGAGCTGGAATCGGCCGATCGGCTGGTTGAACTGGCGCCGCTCGTGCACATAGGGCAGCACCACGTCCATGCACGCGGCCATGATTCCCAGCGGTCCGCCGGCGAGCACGGCACGCTCGTAGTCGAGCCCGCTCATGAGCACTTTCACCCCCTCGTTGACCTTGCCGAGCACGTTCTCTTCGGGCACCTCACAATTCTCGAAAAAGAGCGGATAGGTGTTCGAGCCGCGCATGCCGAGCTTGTCGAGCTTGTTGCCGGCGGTAAAGCCCTTCATCCCCTTCTCGACGATGAAAGCCGTGATGCCGCGAGGGCCCGCCGCCGGATCGGTCTTGGCATAGACCACCAGCACGTCGGCGTCCCCGCCGTTGGTGATCCACATCTTGCTGCCGTTGAGCACGTAGCGATCGCCCTTTTTCTCGGCGCGCAGTTTCATGCTCACCACGTCGGAACCGGCCTCGGGCTCGCTCATCGCCAGCGCCCCCACCCACTCGCCGGAGACGAGCTTGGGCAGGTATTTACGCTTTTGCGCCTCGGTGCCGTTGCGGTGGATCTGGTTGACGCACAGGTTCGAATGCGCCCCGTAGGAAAGCCCCACCGCGGCGCTCGCACGCGAGATTTCCTCCACGGCGATGATGTGCGCCAGATAGCCCATGGCGCTGCCACCGTACTCTTCGGCCACCGTCATGCCGTGCAGGCCGAGTTCTCCCAGTTTGCGCCACAGATCCGGCGGAAAGGCATTCTCCCGGTCGATCTGCGCCGCCCGCGGCGCGATCTCCTGGGCGCAGAACGACTGCAGCGTCTGGCGCAGCAGGTCGTGTGTTTCTCCCAGCCCAAAGTCGAGCCCGACCGTCTCCATGTTTCCTCCTCCTTTGGTGTTGACGTTGACGTTAACGTAAACCAATCCGGCCCGTTTGCAAAGCCCCCCTCAAGAAGCCGCCGCCTCGACGCGCGCCTGCAATTCCTGTCGTGCAGCCTCCGCCCCCTGGGCATCGTGCCCCAGCAGGCTCAGGCACTGGCGCTCGAGCATGCCGATCTCGTCGAGCACTGCCTCGATGTCGCGCCGCTGCTGCTCGAGCGTGCGGCGCCGCTCCTCGAGCACGCTGAGGAAACGGCGCAGTTGCGGCGCCGAATCGTGGCGCCCGTCGTACATGTCGATCAGTTCCTTGATCTGCGCGAGCGACAGCCCCAGACGCTTGCCGCGCAGCGTGAGCTTGAGGCGGGCCCGGTCGGCGCGACCGTAGATACGCATCCTCCCTTCGCGGCGCGGCTGCAGCAGCCCCTGATCTTCGTAGTAGCGGATCGTGCGCGGCGTGATGCCGAATTCCCGCGCCAGATCCGAGATGGTGAAAAAATCCTGTGTCCGGCTCATCCTCGCCTCGTCGTTTTTCCGGTAGACTGGTTTCCGTTGACGTCAACGGAACATTACCACATGCACACCGAACTCAGCTATCCACATCCCGCCACCCCCGAGCTCGGACAGGTGGCCACCGTCGCTCCCGGCGTGCACTGGCTGCGCATGCCTCTGCCGTTCGCGCTCGATCACATCAACCTGTGGCTGATCGACGATGCCGAGAACCAGGTCGCGCTCGTCGACACCGGCTTTGCCTCACCGCAAGTGCAGGCAGCCTGGCGCGAAGCGTTGCGCCTGCGTCTGCCCAGCCGCCTCATCGTCACCCATTTCCACCCCGACCACTTCGGCCTGGCCGACTGGCTCATGCGCGAATGGCGGCTGGAACTGTGGATGAGCCATTCCGAATTCCTCACCGGCCATGCCGTCTGGCACGGCGTCGCCGGTCATTCGGTCGAGGCCATGCTCTCCCTCTTCCGCGCAAACGGCCTCGACGAAGAACGCGCGACGGCCCTGGAAGCGCGCGGCAACGCCTACCGCCGCGGCGCCCCACGTCTGCCCGAGCGCCTCCATCGCCTGCACGATGGCGACGAGCTGGTCATCGGCGGTCGCACCTGGCGGGTGATCACCGGCTGCGGCCATTCGCCCGAGCACGTCGCCCTCTACTGCCCCTCGCAGAAACTGCTCATCTCCGGCGACATGCTGCTGCCCAAGATTTCCACCAACGTCGGCGTTTGGGCCGTCTCGCCCGAAGACGATCCGCTCGCGGACTTCCTGCGCTCGCTCGGGCGGTTCGAAGCCTTGCCGGAAGATACCCTTGTGCTACCATCGCACGGACTGCCGTTCGTCGGCCTGCACGCGCGCATCGCCCAGCTGCGCGCGCACCACGAAGAGCGCCTGGCGGTGCTCGAAGCCGCGCTCGATGCGCCGAAGACGGCGGCCGAGGTGATCCCGACGCTCTTTTCCCGCGCGCTCGACACGCACCAGGTCGTGTTCGCGCTCGGCGAGGCGCTCGCCCACCTCAACCACCTGGTCGCGCTCGGACGCGCCGAGCGGCTGCGCGGCCCCGACGGCCGGCAGCGCTTCGTGCGCACGGGCCCGACCCCCTGAACGAGAACGAGCACCAAGGGAACAAAGATGAGCGAGACCCAGACCCCAGCACAAAAACCGGCCGCCCCGCCGCCGGTCACCCCCGAGTTCCCCAACCCCCAGGAAATGGCGAAGATCTACGCCGAAGTGGCCGAGCGCGCCGCCCGGCTGCTGGGCGAGACCATGCGCAAGCAGCTCAAGGAGGGAATCCATCCGCCGGCCGACGAAGTCGGCATCGCGCAGACCTACATGGAGATGATGGCGCGGCTGCTCGCCAACCCCTACCGTCTCGCCCAGGCGCAGATGAACCTGATGTGGGACTACTTCACCCTGTGGCAGCGCTCCATGCTCAAGCTCATGGGCATGAAGACTCCGCCCGTGGTCGAACCGGAAAAGGGCGACCGCCGCTTCAAGGACCCGGACTGGGAAGAGCACTTCCTCTTCGACTACATCAAGCAGTCCTACCTCATCGCCGCGCGCCGTATCCATGAGGTCGTCAGCGACATCAAGGGCGCGGACGAGCGCACGAAGAAGCGCATCGAATTCTTCACCCGCAACTTCATCGATGCCCTCTCGCCGTCGAATTTCGCCCTCACCAACCCCGAAGTCTTCCGCGAAACCCTGCGCACCCACGGCCAGAACCTCGTCCGGGGGCTGAAAAATCTCCTGCGCGACCTCGAAGAAGGCGGCGGTCAGCTGCGCATCCGCATGACCGACACCAGCGCCTTCGAGCTGGGCAAGAACATCGCCACCACCCCGGGCAAGGTGGTATACTAAACCGAGCTCATGCAGCTCATCCAATACACCCCCACCACCGAGACGGTCTATAAGCGGCCGCTCCTCATCGTCCCTCCGTGGATCAACAAGTACTACATCCTCGACCTGAGGCCGCAGAATTCGCTCGTCAAATGGCTGGTCGACCAAGGGCACACGGTGTTCATCCTCTCCTGGGTGAACCCCGACGAGCGCCTCGCCCAGGCCACCTTTGAAGACTACGTGCAAAAAGGCGTGCTCGCCGCGCTCGACGCCATCGAGGAGCAGACCGGCGAGCGCGTCGTCAATGCCGCCGGCTACTGCCTGGGCGGCACCCTGCTCGCCACTGCTGCCGCCTGCCTGGCAGGCAAACGGCAAAAGCGCCTGGGTTCGACCACCTTCCTCACCACTCTCATCGATTTCTCCGAGCCGGGCGAACTGGGCGTTTTCACCACGCCCGAGACCGTGGCGGCGCTGGAGAAGAAGATGCAGGAGCGCGGCTACCTCGAAGGCTCGGAGATGGCCACCACCTTCAACATGCTGCGCGCCAACGACCTCATCTGGTCCTTCGTGGTGAACAACTACCTGCTCGGCAAGGAACCCTTCCCCTTCGACCTGCTGTACTGGAACTCCGACTCCACCCGCATGCCTGCGGCGATGCACAGCTTCTATCTGCGCAAGATGTACATCGAGAACAAGCTCGTCGAACCGGGCGGAATCGAGATCCTCGGCACGCCGATCGACCTGGGCAAGATCAAGCACCCCTGCTACTTCATCTCCGCGGTCGAGGACCACATCGCCCCGTGGCGCACCACGTACAAGGGTGCCCGCCGGCTCACGGGCGCGCCGGTGCGCTTCGTGCTCGGCGGCTCGGGCCACATCGCCGGCATCGTCAACCCACCCTCGGCGAACAAGTACGGTTACTGGACCAACCCGGTCACGCCGCTGCCCGAGGATCCGGAAGAATGGCTGCGCGGCGCCGAACATCACCCCGGTTCGTGGTGGCCCAACTGGAATGAATGGCTGGCGGCGCAGGACGACACGCGCGTGCCGGCGCGCGACCCGGCCAACGGGAAACTTCCCGTGATCGAGGATGCTCCCGGCTCCTACGTGAAGGTACGCATCTGAACGACGAAACCGCCCCCACCGCCGTCGGCGCGACGGCGGTGGTGCTCGACACCAACGTGGCGCTGGCGCTGTGGTATTTCGCCGACCCGGCGCTTTCGCCGCTCGCCGCGGCGCTCGCCTCCGGCCGCCTCATGCCGGTCGCCACCGCGCCGATGAGCGCCGAATGGGAATGCGTGCTCGCACGTCCCGAATTCGACCCGCTGCGCGCCGCCGCCGCACGAGCCACCTACGCAGCGCTGCGGCGCGAGCTTCCCCTTCCCGAACTGGAAGCCCCGGCACGCTGCCGCGATCCCGACGACCAGAAATTCCTCGTCTGCGCGCTCGCCTACGCGCCCTTGCTGCTTACCCGCGACAAGGCGCTCTTGCGCCTCGCGCGCCACCGCCGCATCGCACCACGGCTTGCCATCCTCCGACCAGAGCAGGCGATGCCGCTTCGAAGCCCCGTTGCGGCAACCGAGCGCTCGTGAAGAAATCGCCGCGGGCGGGGCGGTAGCCTCCCTTACTTGCGCCAGGCGTCGGCCTGCACCAGCGAATCGTCGCGCCAGGCTTCGCGCGCGGCCTTGTTCGCCATCCAGTTGGGCAGGAAGGTGAACGCCTCGTCGAGCAGGTGCGGCGTGTGCTTACCCGGCGAATAGCGCAACGCCCGCTCGAAGTATTCGCGCAGCGCCGGCTTGAAGTTGGGGTGGGCGCAGTTCTCGATGATGGTGCGGGCGCGCTGCTTGGGCGAGAGGCCGCGCAGATCGGCCAAGCCCTGTTCGGTGACGATCACCTGCACGTCGTGTTCCGTGTGATCGACGTGCGAGGCCATGGGCACGATGCAGGAAATGGTGCCGCCCTTGGCGCTCGAAGGCGTCATGAAGATCGAGATGAAGGCGTTGCGCGCGAAGTCGCCCGAGCCGCCGATGCCGTTCATGATCGAGGTACCCATGATGTGGGTCGAGTTGACGTTGCCGTAGATGTCGGCCTCGATCAGACCGTTCATGGCGATGACGCCCAGGCGCCGGATGACTTCGGGATGGTTCGAAATCTCCTGCGGCCGCAGCAGGATCTTGTTTTTGAAGTCTTTCAGGTTGGCGTTGAGCTCGGAGAGCGCGTCCGGGCTGAGGGAGAAGGAAGTGGCCGAGGCACAGGTGAGCTTGCCGCAGCGGATCAGCTCGAGCATGCCGTCTTGCAACACCTCCGTGTAGGCGGTGAGATTCTCGAAGGGGCCGTCGCGCAACCCCGCCATCACGGCGTTCGCCACGTTGCCCACGCCCGATTGCAGCGGCAGGAGGTTTTCCGGCAGCCGCCCTTTTTTCACCTCGTGTTGCAGGAATTCGAGGATGTGGCCGGCGATGCGGCGCGAATTCTCGTCGGGCGGGGAGAAGGGGGTGTTGCGGTCGGGATGGTTGGTTTCCACCACCGCGATCACTTTATCGAGATCGACGCGGTAGTAGGGGATGCCGATGCGGTCGTCCGACTTCAGGATGGGAATGGGCTTGCGGTGCGGCGGCAGCGCCGTGCCATAGTAGATGTCGTGCATGCCCTCGAGCGCGGAATTTTGCCAAGCATTGACCTCGAGGATGATCTTCTCGGCCTGGTCGAGCCAGGTCTTGTTGTTGCCCACCGAGGAGGAAGGGATCAGCAGGCCGTCTTCGGTGACACCCGCCACTTCGACCACGGCGATGTCGAGCTTGCCGAGGAAACCGCCCCAGACGAATTGCGCCACGTGGGAGAGGTGAATGTCGATGTACTCCATCTCGCCGGCATTGATGCGCTTGCGGCAGGTGGGGTCGGACTGGTAAGGCAGGCGCATTTCGATGCCGTCGACCATGGCCAGGGCCCCGTCGAGCTCGGGAGCGGTGGAGGCGCCGGTCCATACGCTGATCTTGAAACGCTGCCCGCGCAGGTTCGCGTCGAGGATGCGCTTGGCCAACGCCGCCGGCACCACTTTGGGGTAGCCGGCACCGGTGAAGCCGCTCATGCCGACGTTCACGCCGGAAGGAATCAGGGCCGCGGCCTCGTCGGCCGACATGATCTTGCCGCGCAGCTGGGCATTGAGGATACGGTCGTTCACGCTCATGATCCAGGAAACAGGAAGGGAGATCGGGTGATTCTACCCCGCAAGTCATGAGTTTTATATAAAACATCAAAGACTTGCCATATGAATCCCTTTATCCTACGGTCTTCGAATAGCCATGAGGATTGGCCTGCTGCCAGCGCCAAGCGTCGCGGCACATCTCTTCGAGCCCGCGCGTGGCGCGCCAGCCGAGGCGTTCGGCCGCCAGGCTCGGATCGGCCCAGCAGGCAGCGACGTCGCCTGGGCGGCGCGGAACGATCTCGTAAGGGATCGCGCGGCCGCTCGCCTGCTCGAAGGCGCGCACGAGTTCGAGCACGCTATGGCCCCCTCCCGTACCGAGGTTCACCGCCAGGCATTGCGGCGGCTCGGCGGCGAGGGTGCGCAGCGCCGCCAAGTGTCCCAGAGCCAGGTCGACCACATGCAGGTAGTCGCGCACCCCCGTGCCGTCGGGCGTGGGGTAGTCGTTGCCGAAGACGCGCAGTTTCGGCAGTCGCCCCACCGCCACCTGGGCCACGTAGGGCATGAGGTTGTTGGGCACGCCGCCCGGGTCCTCGCCGATGCGCCCAGAAGGGTGCGCGCCCACGGGGTTGAAATAGCGCAACAGGGCGATGCGCCAGTCGGGTTGGGCGCAGAAGAGGTCGCGCAGCATCTCTTCGACCACCAGCTTGGTGCGGCCGTACGGGTTGGTGGCGCTCAAGGGGTGATCTTCGGTAAGCGGCAGACGCTGCGGCTCGCCATAGACCGTGGCCGAGGAGCTGAAGACGAGCGTCTTCACGCCGCACGCCTGCATCGCCTCGAGCAGCCTCAGGGTGCCGAGCACGTTGTTGTCGTAATAGGCGAGCGGCTGCGCCACCGATTCGCCCACGGCCTTCAAGCCGGCGAAGTGGATCACCGCCGTGCAGCCGTGCCGCTCGAGTACGCGCACGAGCGTGTCGCGGTCGCGCACGTCGGCCTCGATCACCGTCGGCGCGCGCCCGGCCAGTTCCGCCACGCGCGCGAGCGCCTCAGGGTGGCTGTTGGAAAAATTGTCGAGCGCCACCACCTCGTGGCCCGCCGCCAAGAGTTCCACGCAGGTGTGCGAACCGATATAGCCGGCCGCGCCGGTCACCAGCACCTTCATCCGATCATCCTCAGACAATGCAAAAAAGAAGGAGCTTACCGCGAAACGACCTCTGCGGAGGCAGCCAGACGGCCCAGCGTCATCAAGGCGTGCTCGACGCGTTCGCTCCATGGCACGGCGCAATTGAGCCGCAGATGGTTGCGGTATCGCCCCGAGGCGGAGAAGAGATGTCCTGGCATGATGCCGACCCCTTCGCGCAGGGCGAGCCGGCACAACACCGTCGCGTCGCTCTCTTCCGGCAACCCGACCCAGAGGACGAATCCTCCCGTGGGTCGACTCACGGTCGTGCCCGGCGGGAAATGGCGGGCGATGGCCGCGGAAAAACGCTGCACCTGGGCGGCGTAGCGCGTGTGCGCTTGGCGCAGGTGGCGATCGTAGCTGCCGTCGGCCATCATTTCGGTCACCGCCATCTGGCACAGCGCCGGCGTACTGACGCTGCTGAACGACTTCATGAACATGACTTCGTCCTGGAATCTGCCGGGCACGCACCATCCCACTCGCAAGCCGGGTGCCAAGGACTTGGAGACCGAGGCGCAGTAGGAGACCAATCCCTGGCGGTCGAAGGCCTTGGCCGCCGGCACCCTCCGTCCCGCTTCGGCCAGATCCCCGAATTCGTCGTCCTCGACCAGTGGGATGCCGCGCTCAGCAAGCATCTCCACCAGACGGCGCTTGTGCTCGAGCGGCATGCTGGCCCCCGAGGGATTGCTGTTGGCCGTCATGAAGGCGCAGGCGCGAATCTCCCACTGCGCCAACGCGAGCTCGAGCGCCTCGAGGCTGACGCCCTCACGCGGATGGGAAGGAATCTCCAGTGCGTGCAAGCCGAGGGATTCGAGCGCTTGCAGCAACCCAACGTAGGTGGGGCTCTCGACGGCGACGGTGTCGCCCGGACGCGTCATCGCCCGCAGGCTCAAGAGCAATGCCTCCTGACCGCCGTTGGTAACCACGATGTGCTCGGGAGAGACGGCACAGCCGGCGTCTGCCATGCGTTTTGCGAGCTCGCGTCGCAGGCAGGCCATGCCGGCGGAGAATTGCATGCCGACGACTTCGGCCATGCGCTCGCGCACCACCCTGCCTATCGCCCGGCGCAGACGTTCCACGGGCAGAAATTCGGCCGACGGAATGGCGGTTCCCAGATCGAGTACCCCCTCGCGCTGACAGAGGCGCAGCACTTCGGCCGCCTCGTGGCGAATCTCCACCGCCACCGGCGGCTGCATCGGCGCCGGGGAAGGTTCTACCGGCGGTGCGATGGCGTCGCGCACATAGTAGCCAGAGCGCGGACGCGATTCGATCAGGCGCCAGGATTCGAGCAGGGCATAGGCGCTCTGCGCCGTGGTCAAGCTCACGCCATGGCGCTCGACCGTCTTGCGCAGCGAAGGGAAACGTTCTCCTGGACGATAGACGCCTTCGCGGATGCGCTCGGCGAGCTCGCAGGCTAGACGGCGATACCTTGGATCCTCCATTCGTTTCTCCACTGACCGGCTCAGTTTCGCGCTTTTTTCACCGGTACAGGCATGAAAAAAGCCATTCTGTACCGACTCAGAGATCACTTTTCTATCCCTGTATTTTTCTCGTCAATATACGTATAAATCCAGTACATGAACAGCCCCAAAAGAGAGATGAAGGAGGAGGTCATGGAATACCGGATCCTCGATGGCAACGAACTGATCATCCAAGGAGGGCTGGAAGCGGGGGTATCGCTCTACACCGGCTATCCTGGCTCGCCGCTGGCCGATTTCTTCAACGTTCTTCAGGCCAGACGCGAAGAACTCACACGGCACGGCGTGCGCGTGGCGATCGCCAACAACGAGGGCAACGCCGCAGCGATGGCTGCCGGCGCAAGACAGGCCGGGCGTGACTGTCTGCTGGCGATGAAGTCGATGGGACTCCAGGTGGCCGCCGATGCCCTCTCGGTGGGCAATTTCGCCGATCCCGGCCCGCGCACCATCGACCCCATCAGCGGCGCCCCGTGCCATGCCGGCGTCGTGGTCGTGGTCGGCGACGATCCTTGGTGTCAGTCCACGGCCACGCCGGCCGATTCGCGCTATCTCTTCAAACATCTGCACATTCCCTTCCTCGAGCCGGCCACACCACAGGAACTGAAGGACGGCATCGCCCTCGCCCTGACGTTGTCGCGCCGCTCCTCGCTCTACGTCGGCGTGGTGGTGCCCACCTTCCTCGCCGAAGGCGGAGGCCGGGTACGCCTTCGCCCTTGGGTACCGTTGCCTCGCGACGCTGCCCGCTTCGACCCCGACACGCTCGATTTGACGCGCAACGTCATGGTTCCGCCCAATTCTCGCGTGGCCGATCGCGAGATGATCCGGGTGCGCTTTCCCCGAGCGCTCGAGGTGCTCGCCCAACTGTCCCTCGATCGCTGCGAGGGAGACGAGACCGCCGAGATCGGGTTCATCGCCGCCGGCCCGGTCTACCCGCGCCTTCGGCAGGTACTCGATGAACTGGGCCTGGGCGAAGAAGTGGCCCTCTACCGGCCGGCCGGTTCCTGGCCCCTCGTCGAGTCGGCGCTCGTACCCTGGCTCGTACGCCGCCGTACGGTGGTGGTCGTCGAAGAAAAACGCGGATTTCTCGAGCAAGAGGTGGCGGCGCTATGCCAGGCGCACGGGCTCGCAGTCCGGGTCATGGGCAAGCGGTTCCGTTTTCCCGACGAGGAGAAAGAGGGGTTCCCCGCCGACGGCGGGCTGAGCCACGAGATCCTGCGTGAGCGGATCGAGGTGCTGCTGCAGCGTCTGCATCCGGCGGCACGCCCGCGGCGCCCGGCCGAGCCCATCGTGCTCCCCGAGACACTGCCGCCGCGCCTGCCGACGTTCTGTCCCGGCTGTCCGCACCGCGAAACCTTGAGTGTGCTCAAGGCCGTGCGCCGTAGCCTCGAGCGCGTCGGCATCCCGCTCGTGACCCACGGCGACGTCGGGTGCTATTCGCTCTCCTTCCTGCCGCCCTTCGGCGAGATGCACGACATCGGCGCCATGGGCCAGGGCGGAGCCGTCGGTGCCGGCACCGACCTCTTCACCGGGACCCCGTCGGTGGTACTGATGGGCGATTCGACTTTCTTCCACACGGGGGTGACCGCCATTTCCAACTCGGTACAACTGGGGCATGACGTGACCTACATCGTACTCGACAATGGTGTCACAGCAATGACCGGCCATCAGGTGGACCCGCGCAGCGGCGAGTCGGTGGAAGGCTTACGTCGGCCGCAGCAGGACATTCTGGGCATGGTGCGTGCAATGGGCGTAACCGAGGCGATCGAGGTCAATCCGAGCGATCGTTATTTCTACCTCAACCTGCTCGCCGACTACGTCCGGCGCCCCGGCACCAAGGTGATCGTCTCGCGCAAGGAATGCGGCCTGACCTACCATGCCCGCCTACGGGCATACGAACGCAAAACGCTCGCCCAAGGCAAGCCGCTGCCAGAGAAAGTGTTCTATCGCGTCAATACGTCGGCCTGCGAGGACTGCCGCGCCTGCGTCGAGGCCACCGGCTGCCCCGGTTTGTCCCGTACCGAAGATGCCTACGGTCCCAAAGTGAGCATCGACCCGCAGATCTGCGTCGCCGACGGATATTGCGCCAAGATCCTCGCCTGCCCCAGCTTCGAGAAGATTCGAGTCATCGATTTTCTGCCGCCGGTAGCGCGCCACGACGAGGCGATCGGGGCCGAAGGGCTTGCGGAACCTTCGTTGCGCAAGACGCTGGAAGATATCGTCGCGGGCAATACCTGGCGCGTCGTGGTCACGGGCGTGGGCGGTTCGGGCGTGACCACCATCACCCGCGTCTTGGCCGAAGCGGCACTCGCGCTCCCGGAGACGCTGGGGTTCAGTTTCATCGACCAGAAGGGGCTGGCGCAGCGCAACGGCCAAGTGACGAGTCATTTGGCGCTGTGCCGCGCCGATGCAGCCAACGATCCGGTCACCCCACGGGGCGGGGCCGACTTGCTGCTCGCTGCCGATCTGCTCGACGGTGCGCATTCCCTCGCCTGGCTTGCCCCCCACGGCTTGGCACTGTGCGAAGAGGACATGCAACTTCCCCTCTCGCTGATGCTCGACGAAGGAGAACGCGAGCCGCCGCTCACCCCGCAGCGGCTGCACGAGTCGTTGCGGCGCGCGCTCGGCGAGCGCCTGCATCTCCTGCCGGCACGGCGCACCGCGGGGCAAAGGCTGGGAAGAAGCGTCTATGCCCCGGCGCTCCTTCTGGGCGCCGCCTGGCAGGCGGGAGCGATCCCTTTCCCCCTCGAAGCGATGCGCGCGGCGTTCGAACGTGCCCTCCCCTCGCGCGAGCTCACCGCGAACTGGCAAGCCTTCCTTCTGGGCAGAAAACTCTTTGCCACCGGCCCCGAGCCGATGCCCGCGGACGAACCCGAAGCCGAACTCGCGCTGCTGCGCACCAGTCTCGTCGAGAGCCTCCCGCCGTGGACATCGGCCGACGCGCTGCTCGCGCGCTTCGAAGACGCCTTGCAGCGCTTGACCCACCTCTTTCCCGAAGTGCCACCGACCCACCTCGCCCGCTACGTCCACGATCTGCTCCTTTACGACCGCGGCGCCACGCTCGAAGGCTACCTGAGCGAGGCGTCACGCGTGGTGCAACGCTACGCGCCAGAGCACCGGGCGCTCGCGCTGCGCGTGCTCACCAGGACGCATTTCGTCAAGGACGAAATATTCATCGCCCATGCGCTCGTCTCGCCGCTCGAAGTAGCGAAACGCCAGCATACCTACGGCCGGCTCGGGCGCAGCCTGCGCGTGTCGCATCCCAACCGGCCTCGCCTGGAACTCTTTGGCAAACGCATCGAAATCACGCTCGAATCCCGGCCGTGGATGCTGCGCCTGCTGCGCCACTGCCGTTTTCTGCGCCGTCTGCCGGGCTGGCACCGGCGCGAACGCGAGATCGCCGAGCATGTCCGCACCTTGCTGCTCGAGGAAATACCCCGCGAGACCGACGTTGGGCTTGCGTTACGCCGGCTCGATGGCATCAAGGGCTACCGCGAAACGCGCTACGAGAAAGCCGAACGCAAACTCGCCGCCTTCGGCCGTCGCGGCACACCGCGCTCCAGGGCCGAAAACCCGGTCGCCGTCCGCCGCGACCTCGCCGCCCGCTGAAACGACCCGCGGCGGGCAGTCCCTCCCGCCGCGGCGGTACGCTTCTCCGGCTGCGCTGCTAGAATCGCCGCTTCCTTTTCCCCGACCATCCCCGCATGCGTTTCCTCCTCAAGCTCTCCCCCGAGATCATCATCAAGAGCACCTCGGTGCGCAAGACGATGACCAAGATCCTCGCCGACAACGTGCGGCGTCTGGCCGAGAAAGACGGCATCGCCTGCCGCGTGCGCCGATTCTGGGACAAGATCGAAGTCGAAGTGGCCGACGAGGACGGCGCGCGGCTGCAGCGGCGGCTGTGCGACACCCCCGGCATCGATCTCGTGCTGCGCGTGCGCGAGCTCCCTTTGTCCGAAGTCTCGCCGCAGGCGGTGGCGCAAGCCGTGGCCGCGGTCGCCGCGCCCTGGGTGGCCGGCAAGACCTTTGCCGTACGCGCCAAGCGCAAGGGGCGGCATGCCTTCACCTCGCTCGAACTCGAACGCACGGCGGGCACCGCGCTCCTTGCCGCCGCACCGGGGGCCAAGGTCGATCTCACGCACCCCGAAGTCACGGTGGCGATCGAACTCTCCGGCGACGTGCTCGAGCTCGTCGAAGGGCGCGAGAAAGGGTTGGGCGGTTTTCCGCTGGGCGCGCAGGGCGAGGCGCTCGCGCTCGTCTCCGGCGGGTTCGATTCGAGCGTGGCCGCCTTTCTCATGCTGCGCCGTGGCATCAAGACGCACTTCGTCTTCTTCGACCTGGGTGGAGCCGAACACGAGGCGGCGGTGCAGCAGGTGTGCTACTACCTGTGGCAGCGCTACGCCCGTTCGCATCCGGCACTCTTCGTCTCCGTGCCCTTCGGCGAGGTGATCGAGCGGCTGCTTTCCGACGTGCGCGAGGGCTACATGGGGGTGATGCTCAAGCGTCTGATGCTGATGGCCGCGAGCCGCCTGGCCGACGAGCTCGGGCTCGACGCGCTGGTGACCGGCGAGAGCCTCGCCCAGGTCTCGAGCCAGACGCTGAGAAACCTCGCCCTCATCGACCGGGCCACCGACAAGCTGGTGGTGCGCCCGGTGGTGGCGCTGCACAAGAACGAGATCATCGCCTGGGCCGAGCGCATCGGTACGCGCTCTTTTGCCGAACATCTGCCGGAACACTGCGCCGTCATCTCCAGGCGGCCGGTGATCCACGGCTCCTTCGAGCGGCTTGCCGAGCTGGAGCAGAACTTCGACTTCACGGTGCTCGATCGGGCGCTCGCCGCGCGCAAGACCTGGAAGATCGAGGCGCTCGCCACGCCACCCGAGGCCGGCGAGGCACTGCCTGTCGTGACACGCAAAGCCCCCGGCGAGATCCTCATCGACATCCGCCCACCCGAGCTCGCCGACGAAGCGCCGCTGCCCGAGGCCGATCTGGTGATCCCCTTCTTCGCCCTGCGCGAGGCGAAGCTGCCCGAAGCGCGGCGCTATCTGCTCTACTGCGATCGCGGCCTGCTGAGCCAATGGCACGGCCGGGCGCTCGCCGCGCGCGGGCTGGACGTGGCGGTGTATCAGCCAGCGCGTTCGCCCTGAGCCGATTCACTGACTCATTGGCCAAACGCGGATCCGTTCTGATGGTCATTGACACTTCTCGGTGGTACAGACCCCTACAGACCGAGTTCCGCATGCGAACCGAGGCGTACCAGAACGAGGCGGCACGGGTTTTCGTCGTCCGCATCGAGGCGTCGGTAAATCAGCACCAGGTCTGGGCGGACGTGGCAGTCTCGATAGTCCTTCCACTTGCCTGCCAATGCGTGGTCACGAAACTTTGCAGGCAGTGGCCTATCGTTTGCCAGCAGCGTGATGACCTGCTTCAATTCGATGTCCAGAATGGCGCGGTATGGCCCTTTGGATGCTCGCCTGAAATCCCGCTTGAATGCGGTCGTGACCTCAATCTTCCGCATGAAGATCGGCGAACAGTTCATCGACGGAATCGAATCGCTGGAGGTTGCCACGCTCGACTTCGGCAAAGGCCTCGAGCGTTTCGGTGTTAGGCTGGAACAGCGTCATTGGAATGCTTTTATCCTGAGCAATGCGGGTCATCAGCACGCGAATGACATCGCTTACGGTCAGGCCAGATGCCCTGATTACCGCATTGGCGGCCTCCTGAATTTCACTCGGCACGCGGGCTTGAACCATACGACTGGTGGCCATGATTTACTCCTTTGATTACTGTACTTCAGTGTAATACATGTGATCAAAGAAGTCTACCTGATGATCCCGCATATTCTTCTGTGATCTTGATTTACTTGTATGAATCCATTGGAACAGGAATCAGCCGGGGCGTTCGCCCTGAGCCGATTCACCGGCCACGAGCCGGGAACGGGGCACGAAGGCGAAGGCGAGCACGCAGAGCATCGCTCCCCAGAAGGCGACCAGGCCGGCGAAGGGCCAGGGCGTGTCGCGCGCCAGCATGCCGAGCACCGCCCCGGTGAGAAAGGCGATCGACATCATCACGAACCCGCTCAGGGCGGAGGCCACGCCCGCCGACTGGGGAAACGCACCGACCGCTCCGCTCTGGCCGCACGGCTGATGGATGCCATGCGCGATCATGAAGCCGCAGAACGGCAGGAGCAACCCCATCGGCCCGCCACGACCGAGCAGCAGCAGGATCACCATCATCACGCCCGCCGCACAGGAGAGCACGCCGCCCGCTTGCACCGTGCGCCTCAGCCCGAAGCGCCCGAGCAGACGGCGGCACAGCACCGTTCCGAAAAGATAGGAGGAGGCGCTGGCGAGCATCACCAGGCTGTATTCGGTGGGTGAAAACCGGTAGAAATTGATGAAGATGAAGGAAGAGCTCGCGAGGAAGGTGAAGAGCCCGCCGTAGGAAGACGAGGCGAGCAAGGTAAAGATCCAGAAATCGCGGTGTCCCAGCACCTCGCGCCAGGCCCGCAGCAGCGCCGCCGGGTGCAGGGCGTGCGGATTGCGCCGCGCCAGCGTTTCACGAAAAACGCGCCAAGTAAATGCCAGCGTGACCACCCCGGCCACGGCCAGCACGAAAAGCGTCGCCCGCCAGCCCAGGACGCGCACCGTCGCCCCGCCGACGAGGGGGCTGAGGCAGGCGAGGAACCCGAGGCCGGAGAAGGCGCGACTCAGGAGTTTCGCCCCCGCCAGGGGATCGTGCAGATCGCGCACGATCGCCCGCCCCGCCATCACAGACGCCCCCAGCGCCACTCCCTGCACCACGCGCCAGCCAAGCAGCTGCGCCATGGAGGTAGCGAAGGTACACCCCAGCGCCGCCACCACGTAGAGCCCCAGCCCTGCGAGCAGGATGGGCTTGCGCCCGAAGCGATCCGACAGCGGCCCCCAGAAGAGCTGCGCCACGCCGAAAGCGAAGAGCATCGCCGCCAGCGTCTGCTGCGCCTGCGGCACGCTCGCCCCCAGGCTCGCCGTAATCCCCGGCAGGGCCGGCAGATAGAGGTCGGTGGTGATCGGCTGCAACCCCAGCAGAAGGGAGAGCAGGACGACGGTTTGCAGTTCGGTCATGCCCCGTGCTCCCGGCAGGGAAACCCGGCACCCCGTCGCTCCCGTCGTGTTCCTCTGCGTCGCATCCTTTTGTCCGTCACTCTTTCCTTCCCAGGAAGGATTCTATCTCTTCCAGAATCGGACCCACTTCGGGCGACTTTCGGTACCCTGACCAGATCGCTCCGGTAGCCGCTTTCATCCGCTGGCGCTCCTCGGGAGAAATCGCGTTGGCCTGCAACCCGGCCTCCTCCATTTTCCGCACGGCCAGGCGATTCTTCTCCCGGGCAATACCACGCTGGAAGGCGGCGGTTTCCCTGGCCGCCTCGACGAGGATGCGCCGGTCATCCTCGCTCAACCTGTCCCAGAATTTCTTGCTCACCAGCGGGAGAAAGGCACCATAGGCATGATTCGTGAGCGAGACGTACTTCTGCACTTCATGAAATTTCAGGGCGTAGGTAACGGCGGGTGGTGTGCTCTGTCCGTCGACCGTCTTCGTCTCGAGCGCGGTGTAAATCTCCGGCACCGGCAATGCCACGGGCGTCGCCCCCAAGGCGGACAAGGTATCCATGGAAAGCTTGGACTGCACGGCCCTGATCTTGAGACCGCTGAAGTCTTCCAGCCGCGTGATCGGATGTTTCGAGTTGGTGAAGGAAAAAAACCCGTTTTCCCAATAAGCCAAACCCACGAGCCCTTTCGGGGGCAGGAGTTCGAGTAGCTTCTGCCCCGGCGGCCCGTCGAGCGCTTTTTCCGCCTCTGCTTCATTCTCGAAGAGGAACGGCAGATCGAGGGCCTCGAACTGCGGCACCAAGCCGGTCAGCGTCGACGTCTGGGGCACCGTGAATTCGATACTGCCTCCCTGCAACGCCGAGGTCACCTGCACGTCGTTGCCGAGCGCGGCATTGTAATAGGGTTTAATGACGATCCGTCCGCCGCTTTTCTGCCGCACGAGCTCGATGAACCTGGCCACCCCCTGTCCTTGATGCGAATCCTCCTGCATCGTGACGGCAAACTTTGCCCGTATCTCGGCCGAATGCGCCGTGCGCAGCGGCAGCGTGAAAACCAGCGGCATCAGGACCGCGGCCATGACTCTTCCCCATTTCGACATGATTTCCTCCCTGGTGTGGTTCAAGCAAGAAAGCGCAGCGGTACCATGACGAGCGCCGGAAACAGGATCATGAGAATCACGAGGATGATCTCTGTCACCATGAAGGGCAACACCCCGTACACGGCCCGCTCCAGCGAAAGTTTGCCGATGGCGCTGATGACATTGAGCACAACGCCGACCGGTGGCATCAGCATGCCCACCGACACGGTCATCATGAAAACGACCCCGAAATAGACGGGATCGATCCCCCCTTGGGCGAGGATCGGCAGAAACACCGGTGTGAGGATGAGGATGACCGGGATGAATTCCAGGGCCATCCCCAGGAAGAAGGTTACGAGGAGCATCACCGCCACCAGGGCTGTCGGGCTGCCCATGAAGGGGTGGAGAATTGCCGTGATCTGCGCGGGAATCTCGGAGATCGTGATGACGTAGGAAGCAACCGCCGACGTCGCCACGAGGATCAGGACGACCGATGTGGTCTTGGTGGCCGCCAGCAAGGCGTGATAGATTTTTTTGGCGTCGAGCTCGCGGTAGATGAATACCCCGACGAAGAGCGCATAGAACACGGCCACCACGGCGGATTCGGTCGGCGTGAAGACCCCGAATTTCAGGCCGCCGATGATGATGACCGGCATCATCAGTGCCCACCCTCCTTCAGCCAGGGCCCGGAGACGTGCCCCCCACGACAGGCGCTGCCGGGCCATCCCTTCCTCCGAACGGCTGAGCCATCCCCATGCGAGAAGCAATGCCGCTCCCATCAGGAGACCCGGAAAGACCCCGGCAAGGAAAAGCTTGGTGATCGAAACGTTTCCGACGACCCCGTAGAGCAGGAACCCGATGGAAGGCGGAATGATCGGCGCGATGATTCCCCCCGAAGCGATGAGACCGCAGGAGCGTTCAAGACCATATCCCGCCTGCCGCAGCATGGGGATGAGAATGGATCCCAGTGCCGCGGTGTCGGCCACGGCGGAGCCGGAGAGACTCGCGAGGATGACCGCGGCAATCACCGCCACGTAGCCCATCCCTCCGCGCAGATGGCCGACGAAGGCCATGGCCATGCCGACGATGCGCCGGGACAGCCCTCCGGCGTTCATCAGCTCCCCCGCGAGAATGAAAAAAGGGACCGCCATCAAGACGAAACTGTCCACGCCGGCGATCGCCCCCTGTACCACGGCCTGGAGATCGAACTCGCCCATTGCCGCCATCACGAGGAGGGATGATGCGAGGATCGCGTAGGCGATCGGCAGCCCGACCGCGATCCCCCCAAGAAGGCTTGCAACGAAAAGCAGCGTCTCCATCATTCCTCCCCAAGGGCTTTTCGTTCTTCTTCCGCCATTTCGACCGCGAGTTCATCCTCACCTTCCGCGATCGCCAGCAAGCGCGGATCCCTTTGCCGCCATGCCACCCACGCGTTCGCGAGCACGATGACGATCAACCCCAAACCGAAGACCGTCGCGGCCAGATAGAGAAGGGCATAGGGAAGGCCGAGAATGGGGTAATGGTTGTCCATGTTGATTCGGGTTTGCAGCCATCCCCCGTAGAGGAACATCCCTCCGAACACGAGCAGGAGCACGGCCCCGGCCACGACGAAAGCCGTGCGGATCAGGGGCGGCAGGCGGCGCAACAGGCCGAGATAGGCGATGTTCTTCCGCTCGAGGGCGGCAAGAATGGCCCCGAGGAAGACGACCCACACGAAAAGGAGACGGGACAGTTCTTCCGCTACCGGCAATCCCGAAGAGAAGAAGTAACGCAACACCACATTGAGGAAGACGAGAAGGGCCATCAGGCCCAGGCTGAGCGCCGTCACCGATTCCAGCGTCAACATCGCGAATCTTCTGAACCAGATGGCCATCACGCCTCTCCCCGTCTGCCGGAATTACAAATCCGCCTTGGCGTTTTCGATGAGCGCGGTCACCTGCCGCGCATCATCCAGCGCATGGGCGGCGAGCAGGGCGAATTTGGCGAGGAAGAGCCGGACCTTGTCTTCGGGGACGGCGTCGATCGTGTCGGCCAGCAGATCGTAGATTCGTTCCAGATCGGCGACGTTCATGCGGATTCTCCCAGGCGGTTGACGAGCCGTTCGAGGGCGGGGGCGATGCGATGGGCGGTGCAGTTGCCCCAACGGGCGGCGACGTGCTGGTCGGGACGCACGAGGTAGGTCGCGCCGTCGGCACTCGCGCCGTATTTGCGCCAGCAGCGGCCTTCGGGATCGGGCAGCGTCAGGTCGGCGCCCTCGACGCGGCGCCGGCCGAGGCTGATGGCGAGCAGGCGCAGCGGCACGCCCCGCGCCCGCAGGCGTTGCTGCAGCGTCGTGACGTCGGCCGGCAGCGCTTCGTGTTCGGTGAAGACGAGCAGGTGGATCGATTCGTCCCAGTGATCGAGCAGGAAATCGTCGAGCCCGAGCTTGACGTTGGGGATCGGCGCTCCATCGACCGGCCCTTCGAGGAAAAGCGCCTGATCGTCGTCACGCGCGTTGAGGCGCGAGCGCGCATAGACGTGCGGGCGGGACGTGCGCCAGTGAAAGAGCGGCCCGACGAAACCGTTCTCGATCGACAGCGACAGCACGGCGTCGCGCATCGTGCGATGGCCCGTGGTGGGCGGCGTCATGAAGCGCGTGCTGCGCCCGGCCTCTTCGATGATCTCTTTGGCGGCACCGACGCGTTCCTCGGAATAGGAGGCGAGCAGGGAGCGGTCGGACCAGCCATATAGCGTGAAGGCGAGTTTCCAGGCGAGGTCGAACGCGTCCTGGAAGCCGGTGTTCGCGCCGCGCACGCCGAAGATGGGCAGCACGTGCGCCGCGTCGCCCACGAAGACGACGTTGCCATGGACGTAGTCCTCAAGGGTGAGGGCACGGGCGGAATAGACCGAGCACCAGTCGAGTTCCCAGGATTTGCCTTCGTAGCCGATCATCCGGAGATGGGCGTCGATGCGCGCCGCGAGCACCTCGAAGCGCAGCGCTTCCTCCGGCTCTTCGCCCTCCGGCAGGCGGAAGTCGATCCGCCAAATGCCGAAGGGTTGGCGGTGCATCAGCACGGTGTTGCCGGGATTCCATTCGGGATCAAAGAAGGCGAGCCGCTCGGTGGGCAGATCGAGGTCGATCTTGATGTCGGCGATCACGAAGCGCCCGGTGTAGGAGGCTCCGACCAGCGAGAGCCCCATCAGGCTGCGCACGCTCGAGCGGGCGCCGTCGGCGGCGACGAGCCAGTCGGTCGAGAGCGTATATTCCCCGCGGGGCGTGTCGATGCGCGCCTCCACCCCATCATCGCGCTGGCTCAGGCCGACGAGCTTGTTGCCCCAGCGCACCTCGACGAGACCGCTGCGGTGCACCTCGTCGAGCAGAAACTCTTCGAGGTATTGCTGCTGCAGGTTGATCATGGGGTAGAAGCGGCTGTCCTCGTCGTGCGGCGCTTCCATGCGGAATACCCGGTGCCCGCGATAGTAGGAGTTGCCGAAGCGCCACGGCAGCCCGACTTCGGCGATGCGGCGTGCCACGCCCGCCTGCTGCAAGATCTCCATCGAGCGACGCGTATAGACGATGGCGCGGCTGCCTTCGCTTACCTGCACTTCCGATTCGATGAGGACGCTGGGGATGCGATAGCGGGCGAGCAGCAGCGCCAGCGTCATGCCCACGGGTCCGGCGCCGACGATGACCACTTTCTGGCGGGGTTGGGCGCCGTGGGGCAGATAAGGAGGGAAGACCTGGTAGCAGTAATAGATGGATTTGCGCGGTTCGTCGTTCGGCTGATGCATTTCCTCCCCCCTTCGGCCGCGAAGAAGACCCCCGGGAGCGCGCGGCGGGACGCTCCACGGACGGGCGGTCTGCGCCGCCCTGATCGGAATGACGGCGCCCTCTCAGGCAGGCTGCGGTGCGTCCGGCTGATGGGCTGGAGCTGCCTGTTGGAACGCCGGCAAGGCTTCGCAGGTTTCGACGATGGCGCGGATGCGCGGAAAGGCATCCAGCGAACATTCGTAGCGCCGGGCATTGAAGACCTGCGGCACGAGGCAACAGTCGGCCAGCGTGGGCGTGTTGCCGTGGCAGAAACGGCCGGTGCGGGAATCGTCGAGCAAGCGCTCGAACGTGCCGAGTCCCCGTTCGATCCAATGCAGGATCCAGTCGAGTTTCTGCTCCTCGCTTGCGCCGAGCCGTTCGGTGAGGTAGCGCAGCACGCCGAGGTTGTTGAGCGGATGCACGTCGCAGGCGATCGTCAGCGCCAGCCCGCGCACCCGCGCCCGCCCCAGCGGATCGGGCGGCAGCAGCGGCGGTTCGGGGTGGGTTTCTTCGAGATACTCGATGATCGCCAGCGATTGCACCAGCACCTCACCGCCGTCGGTCTGCAGCGCCGGCACCAGCCCCCCGGGATGGATCGCCCGGTATTGCGGCCGGTGCTGCTCGCCGCCGTCGCGCAGCAGATGCACCGGCACCGCCTCGTAGCCCAGCCCCTTGAGCGCCAGCGCGATGCGCACGCGATAGGCGGCGGAACTGCGGAAGTAGGTGTAGAGTTTCATCGGCTTCCCCGGCAGGATGGATTACAGGTCGAGTACCAGACGCTCGGTTTTTGCGCGCGAGCAGCAGCACATCATGCGCCGGTTCTCGCGCCGTTCGGCACGGGTGAGTACGCTGTCACGATGGTCGACTTCCCCCTCGACGACCGAGACTTCACAGGTGCCACACAGACCTTCCTCGCAATCGCTTTGCACCTCGATGTTGTAGGCGCGCAGGACTTCGAGCAAGGTCTTGTCGGCCGGAACCTCCAAGGTGAGGCCGGAATTGCGCAGGACGACCTGGAATGGCCGCTCCTTCGTGGGATCGAGGTGCGAGGCTTCACCGAAGAAATGCTCGACACGCAGCACGAGATCGGGTCGCCCCTCGACGAGCCGCTCCAGATCGTCCAGCATGCGCTGCGGTCCGCAGGCATAGATCTGCGTACCGGCAGGCGTGCGGCCGATCAACGCGGCCAGATCGTTGCGCACCCCCTCCCCGCTGACATAACAATGGAGCCGCTCACCGTGGATCTGGCGAAGTTCGTCGGCGAAAACGAGCGAAGCACGCGAACGCGCGCTGTAGTGCAGCTCGTAGTCCGCCCCCAGCTCCCTGGCACGTGCCGCCATCGTCATGATGGGCGTGATGCCGATGCCTCCTGCCAGGAAGAGATAACGAGGAGCGCTCTCGTCGAGGCGGAAACTGTTGCGTGGTCCCCGTACGCGCAGCAACATGCCCGGGCGTACCTGTTCGTGGATCCAGCGTGAGCCGCCGCGGCTAGCGGGATCTCGTTGCACCGCCACCCGCCATACGTCGCGATTCTCCGGATCGCTACATAAGGAATACTGCCGCGAGCGTTCAGGGTCGCCGCATTCGATGTCGATGTGCGCGCCGGGAGACCAGCTCGGCAAGGGACGCCGGTCGGGGCGAGCCAGATGCAGGACGACGATGTCCTCCGAGGGGCGCTCGACCGCCGCGACCTCCATGGTCCGCACGACATCCTTCGCCCGGGGAGGGCCGATGCGCAAGGGTTGACGCAAGCTGAGGATGCCGGGATCGCGCCGTTCGGGATTCTGCGCCGGGTCCCATTCGACCCACAGATGGCGCGGTGCGCGGAAGGAGACGTTGTGCAGGTAGTCGAATCGCTGCTCGGCCAGGCGCATGTGCGGCAGACGGCGGGAGAGTTCCTCGATCATGATCTGCATCTCCATGCGACCGAGGTTCTTGCCAAGGCACTGGTGCGCCCCGTAGCCAAAGTTGAGATGCTCGGAGGCGTTGCCGCGGCCGAGGTCGAAGAACTCGGGATCGTCGAAATGCGAGGGATCGTGGTTGGCCGAGGCGACGATCATGAGGATGTTTGCTCCGGCCGGCAGACGCACTCCCTCCACTTCCACCTCCCGGGTGGTGCGACGCCTCCACCCCGCCACCGGTCCGTTGTAGCGCAGGCATTCCTCGACCGCCGCCGGAATGAGGGAGGGATCGGCGCAGATCTCGCGCCAGTCGGTTTCGTGCTCCAGCAGGGTCTTGAGGGCGTTGGTGGTGGCAAACACCGTCGTCTCGTGAGCTGCGACGATGATCGCCTGCATCATCGAGTGCAGGTAGGAATCGGTGACGACATCAGGGTAGAGTTTTTGCTGGCGGATCGAATAGCGCATCCAGCCTGGGCCGTCGACGGTGCGCCGCATCTTCTCGAGCACTTCCCCGCAGAACTGCCAGAACTGCCCCACCGTCTCGGCCACGGCGAGCTGTTCTTCGGGAGAAGGGCGACCGAAGGCATTCACGGTATGGGCGATGGCGAAACGGCGCATCTTCTCCCGGTCGTCGTCATCCACTCCGAGAAAGTGCAGAGCGACGGTGAAAGGGACTTCCCAGATCATCTGGTCGACGAGATCGGCACGGCCCTCGTCGATGAACCGATCGACGGCACGGCGTACCAGCTCGCGCACCATGGGCTCGTGTTCCGCCAGGTGCTCGGGCGTGAAAGGCTCCATCAACACCCGCCGCCGCTCCAGGTGCATCGGCTCGTCTTCATTGACCAGGGTACGGTTGAAGGCGTAGCCATAGCGCTCGAGCACCCGACGCACTTCGGGCGAAGGCTGCGCAAAGGATTGCAAGACGTTGGCCGGACTGAAGGTTACCGGATCGCGGAAGATCTGCTTGATCGTGTCGTAGCGTGCCACTACCCAATAATCGAGCTTGGGTGCGTAGAAAATGGGCGCCTGCTCACGCGCCCAACGAACGAATTGCGCCGGATCGGCCATGTAAGCGTCTTGGAACGGATCGAAGTCCTGCGCCATTAGATGCACGGGACAACCATTGCTCGACGGGGCATCGTGGGCAACCGGACAGCGACCGACTGCCGTTCCTCTGAGTTCTGTTTCCATGTCTGCTCCTTGGATCATCGCGTCAGCGCACGTATTCCCAGCCACCGTTGGTGATGCGCACCATGACGCGCGCCCGATCATCCAGACCTTGGTGACCTCGGGGCGAGAGGGTGAAGACGCCGTTGGCCGCGGGGAGCTCTTTCGTCGACTCGATCCCGTCACGCAGGGCGGTGCGGAATTCCGGCGTACCGGGTTTGGCTTTCTGCAATGCGGCGGGGAGGGCGGCCTCGATCAGTTTCCACGCATCCCAGGCATAGGCGCCGAATTGGCTGACCGATCCTTTGCCGAATTTCTCCTCGTACGCACCGTAGTAAGCCATCGAGCTCGTCTTGACCGGATGCTCCTGAGGCAGCTGCGGCGCCACGACCACGGGGCTCGCCGGCAGGAAAGTCCCTTCGCAGTCGCGTCCGCACACGCGCAGAAAGTCGTTGTTGGCCACACCGTGAGTCTGATAGTAGAACCCTTTGTACCCTCGCTCCTTCAGCGTCTTCTGCGGCAAGGCGGCAGGGGTACCGGCGCCGGCCACGAGGATCGCGTCGGGATTGGCGGCCAGCATTTTCATTACCTGCCCCATCACGGAGGTATCGGTACGGTTGTAGCGCTCGTTCACGACGAGTTTGAGGCCATGCTTTTCGGCCGCTGCGCTGAAATTCTGGTACCAACTCTCGCCGTAGGCATCGGCGAAACCGATGAAGCCGACCGTCTTGATGCCTTGTGCCGCCATGTGCTCGGCGATGGCCCGGGCCATCATCCCGTCATCCTGGGTCGGTTTGAAGACCCAGCGACGTTTTTCATCCATGGGGGAGAGGATCCGGTCGCTCGCCCCGAGTGAGAGCATCGGCACCTTGTTCTCGGCCACCACGTCGATGATGGCGAGTGAGGTCGGGGTGTTGCTGCCCCCGATGATGGCATCGACGCCGTTCTCACCGATGAGCTTGCGGGCATTGCTCACCGCGAGCGTGGGATCGGAAGCGTCATCGAGTATCACGTAGTCGATGCGCTGACCGGCGACTTCCTTCGGCAACAATTCCAACGTATTCTTCGGTGGAATCCCCAACGAGGCGAGAGGCCCAGTCATCGAGAACGTCACGCCAATTTTCACCTGCGCCATCGCGGTGAGACTCGTGAATCCCATCACCGCGGCCAAGACTAAGGCTTTCGTTTTTCCCATTGCTCGTCTCCTCTACACCCTCCTCTTCGGGAGGATCGATTCGTTGAAAAACGCCTTCTGCTTTATCGTCCCACCCCCCTCACCCGGTTGCGGATGCTGCCGAAGATCGAGGCACCGCTGGCGTCGTGCATCGCGATCTCGACCGTGTCGCCAGGGCGCATGAAGGGCGTCTGCGGCGCGCCCGACTCGATGGTCTCGTACATGCGCACCTCCGCGATGCAGCAGTAGCCCACGCCGCCGTTCTCGATCTTGGAGCCGTAGAGTCCGCCCTGCTTGTTGGAGACGGTGCCCGAGCCGACGATGCTGCCGGCCTCCATCTCGCGCGTCTTCGCGGCATGCGCGATGAGGCGTCCGAAGTCGAAAGTCATGTCGACGCCGGCGTTCGGCCGGCCGAAGGGGCGGCCGTTGTATTGGACTTCGAGCGGCAGGTGCAGCTTGCCGTCGCGCCAGGCCTCGCCCAGTTCGTCGGGGGTGACCGCCACCGGGCTGAAGCTGGAGGCGGGCTTGGACTGGAAGAAACCGAAGCCTTTGGCGAGCTCGCCGGGCACGAGGTTGCGCAGGGTGACGTCGTTGACGAGCAGCACGAGGCGGATCGTTTCGAGCGCGGCCTTGGGGTCGATGCCCATCGGCACGTCGCCGGTGATCACCGCCACTTCGGCCTCGAAGTCTATCCCCCAGGATTCGTCGGCGACGATGTCGTCGCACGGTCCGATGAAACTGTCGGAGCCCCCTTGGTACATCAGCGGGTCGTCGTAGAACGAGGCGGGAACTTCGGCCCCCCGCGCCTTGCGCACGAGCTCGACGTGGTTGAGATAGGCCGAGCCGTCGGCCCACTGGTAGGCGCGCGGCAGCGGGCTGTGGCAGGCGGCGGGGTCGAAAGGACGGGCGTCCTTCAGGGCACCGCGTTCGAGCAACTCGGCGACGAGCGCCAGATCGTCGCGTACTTCGTCCCAGCGATCGAGTGCCTCCTGCAGCGTGCGGGCGATGGCGCCGACGGGGTAGCAGCGGCCGAGGTCACGGCTGACGACGACGAGCGTGCCGTCGCGCCCGCCGCTTTTGAGCGTGGCGAGTTTCATCGGTCGGAAATCTCCAAAGGATTCAGGCGAGCGGGAACATCTCTTTGTAGCGGCCGTCGTGCATCCAGCGCGCATGCTTGGGCGCTTTCTTCGTCTTCGACCACTCCTCAAGCATCTCCCATTTCACCTCGTCGAGCGCCTCTAGCATGCCCGGTCGTAGCGTATTGCAGGCGAGCTCGAGGCGATGGCCATTCGGATCGAAGAAGTAGATGGACTGGAAGAGGGCGTGATCGACCGGGCCGATCACTTCGATGCCGTCGGCCTCGAGCCGCTCTTTCGTCGCCAGCAGGTCTTCCATCGAGGCAACCTCGAGCGCGAGATGCTGGGTCCAGGCCGGCGTATTGGGATCGTGGCCCATCGGCGGCCGCGTGGGCAGCTCGAAGAAAGCGAGCACGTTGCCATTGCCGGCATCGAGGAAGATGTGCATGTACGGATCCGGCTCTTTCGTCGAGGGAACCTGGTCTTCGGCGATCGACAGGATCAGCTTCATGCCGAGGTATTTTTCATACCAGCGGGCGGTTTCGAGGGCGTCCTTGCAGCGATAGGCGGCGTGGTGGATTTTCTGGATGAGTGCCATGGCGTCTTCCTCCGTGTGGGGCCGGATGACTCCTCCGACCATCAGTCATGCTTGCATTGTATTGCCGAAAAACTTATAGTTTCAACGGTTTTTTTCGATCGATTAATCGGATGTGACGATGAATGTCACCCTGCGCCAGTTGCGCGCTTTTCTTGCGGTCGCACGGTTCGGTAGTTTCACCGTCGCCGCCGAGCATCTGTACACCACGCAGTCGGCCTTGAGCGGTTCGATCAAGGAGCTGGAGAATGCCTTGGGCGTGCAGCTTTTCGACCGCAGCACCCGGCGCGTGCAGCTCACCGAAGTCGGGCGCGAACTCTATCCGCTGGTGGAGAAAATCCTGGCCGATCTGGACGCCGTGCTGCACGAAGTGGCCACGCTCAAGGCGCTCAAGCGCGGCATCGTGCGCATCGCCGCGCCGCAGTTGATGGCGGCCACCCTGCTGCCAGAAGTGCTCGCGAGCTTCACGCGCGAGTTTCCGCACGTGGCGATCCGCCTCATCGACTGCGGCGTGGAATCGGTCCCGGCCTGCGTGCTCTCGGGCGAAGCCGACCTGGGCGTGGGGCCGGAGCGGGACGTACCCGGCGAAATCGAGGCGGAGCTCCTGTTCGTTCAGCCCTTTCACGCCGTCTTCCCACCGGGCCATCCCCTCGCGGCGCAGGAGGTAGTGCCGTGGCGGCGGCTGGCGGAGTTTCCTCTCATCACCTTGCAGGGGCAATTCACGGAGAAACTCTCGCGGGACCTGCATGAGGTGGTGCGCGACCTCGATCTGCATCCGGATACGACCGTGGCCTTCATGTCGACGGCGCTCGCCATGGTGTCGATCGGCCTGGGGGTGACGATCTGCGTCTCCTATGCCGAACCCATGGTGCGCCGCTATGGCCTGGAAATGCGGCGTCTGACCGAGCCGGACGTGCATCGCCGTTTCTTCGTCTTCACGCGGCACGGCCGGGCACTGTCGCCGGCCGCCGAGGCGTTCCACATCCATCTGCGGCGCTTCGTCGGCAACGGCACCGCGGCCGGGGTGTAGCCCCGGCCGCGCCTCAGCCGCCCACGACGTCTTCGCGCGCGAGACGGATCGCCTCGCGCAGCAGATCGACGTCGCCGACGTGGTTGGCGAGCAGCAGCACGAGGCGGGCGTTCACCAGAGCGCTCTGTTCCTCGTCGAGGTCGCGGTGCGCCTCGATGAGCGCCTCGTAGAAAGCATCGCCCGCTTCATACCCGTAGAAAGTGCGGGTACGGGGTTCGCGGAAATTGTATTCCAGAGTGATCATCATCCTCTCCTCCTCTCTTGCATTCAGGCACGCTGACCGCTGGCACGGCGCAGCGCGGCCTCGATCGCGGCAGGGTCGAAGCGGCGCCAGCGGGCGGCGACGTGCTGATCGGGGCGAACGAGATAAACGGTGCCCGGTTGCAGGTCGTAGCGCTCGCGCACTCTCCCCTTGACGTCGTGCAGGGTCTCGATGCCGCCGGGCGCGCCACCCTCGCGGGCGATGACGATCGGCTCGACGGGAATCGCCCCACGGCGCAGGGCGGCGAGCCCTTCGGCGGTGGCGGCATCGAGCGCGGCCGCATCGTCGAGTGCGATCATGAGCCGGAATCCCTGACCGAAGTGCGGCAGCAGCCAGGGCGAGCCGCCGCCGGGGGTCGACACGGGGGCATCGTCCATCGGCGCGCCGGGCACCATGCGGCCGGCAAAGGCGTCGGCATCGGTCGTATTGAGGGGGGAGTCGACATAGAACGAGGGCACCGACAGCCGGCCGGAATTGACCAGCCCCCGGGCGAAGGGGTGGTGCCGGGCCAGACCGAGCACGGCATTGCGGAACGTCTTGCTAACGTTGCCCTTGGGGGTGATGAAGTCGGTCGAGCGCGTGGAGTTGCGGATGTTCTCATCGGCAGCATAGGTGCGCTCGTCGCTATAGGTATCGAGCAGGGCCGCGGGCGCCTTGCCCTGCATCACCAGTTCGAGCTTCCAGCCGAGGTTGTCGACGTCCTGGATGCCGGAATTGGCGCCACGCGCCCCGAAGGGCGAGACCTGGTGCGCCGAATCGCCGACGAAGAGCACGCGCCCATGGTTGAAGCGCTTCATGCGGCGGCACTGGAAGGTGTAGACGCTCACCCATTCGAGCTCGAATTCGCGGTCGTCACCGAGCATGGCGCGGATGCGGGGGATGACGCGCTCGGGTTTCTTCTCTTCCTCCGGATCGGCGTCCCAGCCGAGCTGGAAGTCGATGCGCCACACGTCGTCGGCCTGGCGGTGCAGCAATACGGACTGACCGGGGTGAAACGGCGGGTCGAACCAGAACCAGCGCTCCGGCGGGAAGTCGGCCTTCATGACGACGTCGGCGATGAGGAACCGGTCCATGAAGATCTTGCCTTCGATGTCCAGGCCGAGCATGCGCCGGATGGGACTGCGCGCACCGTCGGCGGCGATCAGCCAGTCGCAGGACAGGGCATAGGCCCCGGCGGGCGTCTCGACGCGCACCGTGACGGCGTCTTCGCCGGGCGTGACACCGATCACGGTGCTCTTCCAGCGCAGATCGATGTTGGGTAGCTCGCGGGCGCGGTCGATCAGGTATTCTTCGAGATAGTATTGCTGCAGGTTCACCATGCCGGGACGGTGATGATCCGGCTCCGGCACCAGGTTGAAGCGAAAGACTTCCTCGTCACGAAAGAAGGTGCGGCCGACGTTCCACGACACACCTTTTTGCACCACGCGCTCGCCCACGCCGTAGCGGTCGAGGATCTCGAGCGCGCGCTTGGCATAGCACACGCCGCGCGAGCCGATGCTCACGGTGTCGTCTTCGTCGAGCACCACCACCGGGATGTTGCGCTGCGCCAGATCGATGGCGGCGCTCAGGCCCACCGGCCCAGCGCCGACCACGATCACCGGCACGTGCCGGGTTTGCGGGGAATCCAGCTCGGCTGGACGCACGAACGGGAACTTGGGATACTGATATGTTTTCAGCACGGTTTCCTCCTCCTTTGGCGTGGTCTTCGCCCTCGTCTCTCGCGGGCGCGGCTGCGTGGCCGCGCCTCTGCTTTTCCCGTTTCAGCCTTCTTGCAGCGCGTGCCACATCTGCCGGTCACGCTCGGCGGTCCAGATGCGCGGATCGCGGATGCCGCTCGCCTCGTCATAGGCACGGGTGACATCGAACGGCAGGCAATGCTCGTAGATGAAGACGTGGCCGAACTTCGGGTCCATCACGCTGCGGGTGTATTCCATGGTTTTCTTGAGATCGTAGCCGCGCGCCACCGCCTCCTGGGCGCAGCGATAGAGCGTGGTGACGAAGTCGCGCGTGTATTGGAACCCCGCGCGCACCGCCGCCTCGTCCTTGAGCGCCGGCCCGCGCCCCGGCACCACTTTGGCCGGCTGCAGCGCTTCGAGCCGATCGAGCGTGGCCGGCCAGTCGGCAAGGTAGGCATCGCCCGTATAGCAGGCGGCTTCGGCCTCGATCAGGTCGCCGGAGAAGAGCACGCGCTCCTGCGGCAGCCAGACCGCCGTGTCCCCCTTGGTGTGCCCGGCACCCGGATGCAGGATGCGCACTTCGAGCGAGCCCATCCACAGGGTGATTTCTTCCTTGAAAGTGAGCGTGGGCCAGGTGAGACCGGGGATGCTCTCCACCGCGCGAAAGAGCCGGGGAAAACGCCCGATCTCGGATTCCATGTCCTGCTGGCCGCGCTCGCGGATGAGCTCGTAAGTGGGATAGCTGGCGATGATGTGTTCCAGTCCCTCGTCGCGATAGCCGGAAGCGCCGAGCACGCGCACCGCATGGTAGTGCGTGAGCACAACGTATTTGATCGGCTTGTCGGTGACCTCGCGCACCTTGGCGATCACCGATTTGGCCATCACGGGGGTGGCGGTGGCATCGATGATCATCACCGAGTCGTCGCCGATCACCACGCCGGTGTTGGGGTCACCTTCGGCGGTGTAGGCCCAGGCGTGTTCGGAGAGGCGTTCGAACGAAACCGGTTTCTCTTCGAGGTCGGCCACCGAGGCAAAGGCTTTGGTATTCATGGATCGCTCCTCCTGTCGATGCGTTTTATCTTGGCACGTGATTCATCATGTGTCAATCGATTCGTTTATGGTGAATTTCGATCATGCCAACGTTTCGGGCTATGATTGATGCCCGAAGCGCGTTTGACTACACGAGATCCGCATGGAACGAAACGAACCCCTCGCGCCGGAGAACGGCGTGCGCGAGCGCCGCGGCATCCAGTCGATCGAGGTCGGCGGGGCGCTGCTCGCCGCGCTGGAAGCGCATGGTGCGCCGATGATGCTGCGCGATCTGGCCGCGGCTGCCGGCATGTCCCCGGCCAAGGCCCACCCTTATCTGGTGAGCTTCGGCAAACTCGGCCTGGTGGAGCAGGATCCGCTCACCGGTCGCTACAAACTGGGCCCCTTCGCCCTGCGCCTGGGGCTCACCGCCTTGCAGGGTCTCAATCCGCTGCGTGCGGCCGTGGAAGTCTCCGCCCGCCTCGCCGACGAGACCGAACAGAACGTGGCCATTGCCGTGTGGGGCAACGTCGGCGCCACGGTGGTGGCCATCGAGGAATCGGCCCGCGCCATCCACGTGAACATGCGCCCCGGCACCGTGATGGGGCTGCTCACCACCGCCACCGGCCGCGTCTTCGCCGCCTGGCTTCCTGCGCGCCTCACCCGCCCGCTCATCGAGCGCGAGCTCGAACGTCTCTCGGGCGGGCGCGAGCCTTTGCGTCTGTCGCGGTCCTTCGTCAACGAGACGCTCGAAGAAGTGCGCCGCCACGGCATGGCGCGCGTGCTCGGCCATCCGATCCCGGGCATCAATGCCTTCTCCGCCCCCGTGTTCGACGCCTTCGGGCATCTGACGCTGGCGCTCACCATGCTCGGCCCGGAGAGCCGTTTCGACGCTTCCTGGGAAGGGCCGCTCGCTCAGGCCATGCGCCGCGCCGTCGCCGACATCACCGCGCGCATCGGCGGCAAACCGCCTCAGGCCGAAGAGACCGCCGGAGCGGTGCCAAGCAAGGAGCCCGCCGCATGAGCCCCGCCTACGACTTCGACGCCGCTCCCGACCGCTCAACGATCCCCGGCGAGAAATGGGGGCGCTACGCCGGGCGCGACGTGATTCCCATGTGGGTGGCCGACATGGACTTCGCCGTCGCGCCCGAGATCCAGGAAGCGCTGGCGCGCCGGCTGGCGCACCCGGTCTATGGCTACACCGACCCTTGGCCTTCGCTCGTGGAAGCGGTGTGTGCCGGCATCGCGCGCGATCATGGCTGGACGATCGCCCCCGAATGGCTCGTGTGGCTGCCAGGGGTGATCCCGGGCTTTCACTTCGGCTGCGCCATCGCCCCGGGGGAAGCCATCGTCACGCACACGCCGGTCTATCCGCCTTTTCTCGCCGCGCCGGCCAACGTCGGCAAGCGCTTGCGCGCGGTCGATCTGGTGTGCGCCGAGGGGTGCTGGGTGCACGACGAGGCGGCCATGGCCGCGGCCTTCGCGCCGGGCGACGTCGGCGCCTTGCTGCTCTGCCATCCGCACAATCCCACAGGGCGGCTGTGGGATGAAAGAGAGCTGGCGTGGCTGGCGGAGCTGGCGCTGTCCCACGGCGCCATCCTCGTGAGTGACGACATCCACGCCGGGCTGGTGCTCACGCGCGAGCGGCGCCACCGCCCCATCGCCACGCTGGCCCCCGAAGTGGCCGCGCGCACGATCACCCTCTTCGCCCCTTCCAAAACCTGGAACGTCCCGGCGCTGCAATGCGCCTTCGCCGTGATTCCGGACGAGGCGCTGCGTGCACGCTACCGCCGGGCGCTGCGCGGACGCATCCCCTCTTCGCCCAACCTCTTCGGCCTGGTCGCCACCGAGGCGGCCTACCGCGACGGCTGGGCCTGGCGCGAGGCGCTCCTCGAGTATTTGCGTGGAAACATGGCGTTTGCCCTGGAGTCGATCCGGGCACTGGATTTACCGGTGGCCGAGCCGGAAGCGACCTACCTCTTGTGGATCGACGTGCGCCGCCTGGGGCTCGAGGATGCGGCGGCGCACTTCGAAGCCCATGGCCTGGGGCTTTCCGATGGCGCGGCCTTTGGCGCTCCCGGCTTCGTGCGCCTGAATCTCGGCTGCCCGCGCTCGCGGCTCGCCGAGGGGCTGAGGCGCTTTGCCCGGGCGGTCGAGGCCGCGCGCCAACGGCCATGAGCCTCGCGCCGGAGGTCGTGCTCGGCGGTGCCGCCCAGGGCTGCCTCTACGGCTTGACGGCGCTCTCCCTCGTCTTCCTCTATCGCGCCACCGGCGTGCTCTCCTTCATGCAGGGGGAAGCGATGGCAGCCGGCGCCTACGTGGCGGTGGGGCTTGCGGCCTTGGGGGCACCGCTCGCGCTCGCCGCCCTCGGGGCGATCGCCGCCGGCTACGCCTTCGGGGCGCTCGCGGCGCGCTGCGCCCTCGAACCGGTGCGCACGCGTGCGCCCTGGGTGGCGACGCTCGCCACCTTCGGTCTGGCGCTCGCGCTGCGCGGCGTGCTCCTGAGCCTGCCGGCCGCCACCCAGGGCTGGTACCGTTTCGACTGGGTGGGCGAAGGGCGCTGGCTGGGGTTGGCGGCGCGCCAATGGGCGGTGATGCTCGCCGCCGCCGGCGTGGCCGCGGCCTTTGCCCTGCTGCTGCGCGGCACCGACTGGGGACGGCGCGTGCGCGCGAGCACCGAAGATGCCGTGACGGCCGAGCGGCTCGGCATCGACGTCGCCCGGCTGCGGCGGCAAGCCTGGG
>NZ_JSYB01000062.1:0-795 GCF_054823945.1 Tepidiphilus sp. HLB4
GGCCACCCAGCCTGTGAGCGCGGCATCCATGGTCTGCGCCACATCCGCGCCCAGCGGCAACAGCGCAGCCTTGAAGCTCGCCACATCCAGCCGGTTCAGGAGCCCCATGCCTTTGAGCGAATAGAGGAAGTCGCCCAGATCCGCCAGCCCTGCCTCGCGCTCGCGCTCGATGCGCGTGGCCAGTGCCTGCGCCACGGCGGAGAGATCGCCCACGACGGACTCTGTCTCGGCATCCCAGTGGTAGGCAATGCTTTGGAACAGGCCACTCAGGTGGCTTTGCGACATGAGCTGGCCATAGACCAGCGCCTTGAGTTCGTCCCAGGCTTGCAGCAGCACCGGCGCGGCCCGGCCATGCGGGTTGGGGTCGCGCTCTCCCCAGCACCATACGCCCACCCATTCCTCGCCCAGGAATTCCTCCAGGGCTTCAAGCCTGCGGGCATCGCCGATGGCGTTGCCGTAGACCATGCGCGAGGCGCGGCTGGTTGGGTCAACGTCCTGTACACCAGTCCAGCGGTAGAGGATCTGCGTGACCAGGGCGTCCCGGTCTTCTGGCGTGGGGGCCTGGGTGAAGGCAGTGACGAGCGCCTTGAGTTCGCCCGTGGCATCCATGGCCATGGCCTGGTGCAGGTCGCGCACCTTGCCGTAGCCCTGGGCATCAGGCAGTACGGCGATGTCTTCGGGCACGTCCACCCATTCGGTGGGCACGCTGTAGGTGGGATCGGCCTGCACCCACACGTCGGCGGCGGTGCGGGTTTGGCCATCGGTGGTGGTGTAGCTGCCGACCTGCCGGTGGGC
>NZ_JSYB01000063.1:0-4574 GCF_054823945.1 Tepidiphilus sp. HLB4
CATGAATCAGGCGACAACTATCTTGACTTGCCCGAGGTACGTGCTCAAGAGGCAAAGGCCGGAATCCGCGCCAATGCTGGGGGAATGAGCAAAAAAATCCCAACCGATAAGGGTTGGGATTTTTGGTGTTGGTGGTGGAGCACGGAACCGAACCCGCGTCCGCTTTCAGAGACAGATAGTAACAGGTGGGTCTTGAGGGCACGGATTCGACCATTTGGCCGAGTCTGTTCACAGCAACGATATATCTTTGATCAGACGAGACCGGCGAGCCTGTCTTTTGACCTGATCATCAGAGTCGTCTGCCCACGCGTGAGACGAACTACCCCAAGACCAGTCTGTGCCAGTAATGCCCACCAAGCGAACCTCTCCTGCCATGCCGGAAATTGTTCGGTCAAACGACTTCCCGCCAGCACTGAAGGCGATTCGATGGCTGCCAGCCTTTACCCGTAGGCGGATCATTGAGTTCGGAACAGTTTCCATCGCAGTCCCGCCATTGACCGAAATATCCAGCGGATGGTGTCCATCACCCCAATAGCGAACTACGTATCCTCTTCTTGCTCGTCTGGTCGATGGGCCAGACGATAAAGAATGGGGAGTACGAGTAGCGTCAGTAATGTGGAAGACACGATGCCGCCGATCACCACAGTGGCCAAGGGCCGCTGAACTTCTGCGCCGGTTCCAGTGGCAATCGCCATCGGGATGAAACCCAAAGACGCCACCAGGGCCGTCATCAGCACGGGACGCAAACGGGTCAACGCGCCGTCCCGAATGGCCGCGTCCAGAGGCATTCCCTCCTCTCGCAGGGTGCGGATGTAGGAAATCATCACAAGGCCATTGAGTACGGCGACGCCTGAGAGCGCGATGAAGCCCACTGCCGCCGAGATCGACATGGGGATGTCGCGCAGCCACAGCGCCAGGATTCCACCCGTCAACGCGAACGGAATGCCGGTAAAAACCAGCAAACCATCCTTGGCGTTGCCGAACATCGCAAAGAGCAAGACGAACACCAGGAGCAGAGAGACTGGAACAACGATCTGCAGGCGTTGTGTTGCCGACTGCAGGTTCTCAAAAGTTCCGCCCCAACTCGTCCAATACCCAGGAGGGATCTTGACCTGTGCCAGAGCTGCTTTTGCATCCGCGACGAACGAGCCCACGTCTCGACCACGAACGTTGGCACTTACAACGATGCGACGTTTTCCATTTTCCCTGCTGACCTGATTCGGGCCGGGTGCCAACTCGAAGCTCGCCACTTCACCCAGTTGAATGAAGTTGGTTCGGCCTTCAAGACCTCCCGTACCTGTTCCGCGCGGCAAAGGAATCGGCAAGCGCTTCATGCCTTCCAAGTCGTTGCGCAGGGATTCTGGCAACCGAACCACGATGTCGAATCGACGGTCGCCTTCAAACAGCGTCCCGGCCTCACGCCCTCCGATGGCCGTAGCCACGGTGTCCTGGATATCACCCACGTTCAGACCATAGCGGGCGGCCTTCTGACGATCAATGTTCACTGTCAGCATTGGCAATCCAGTGGTCTGTTCAACCTTGACCTCGGACGCGCCCTGGATCTTCTGCAGCATTGACGAGACTTCTTCAGCCGTCTTATTCAAGACGGCCATGTCGTCGCCGAATATCTTCACCGCAACGTCGCTGCGGACACCTGAGATGAGTTCGTTGAACCGCAGCTGGATCGGTTGAGAGAACTCGTAGTTGCTGCCCGGAATCTTGCCGGCGATTTCTTGCACCGCTGCAAGCAACTCGTCACGCGACTTGCGTGGCTCCGGCCACTCCGATTGCGGTTTGAGCATGATGTAACCGTCGGAGATGTTCGGAGGCATCGGGTCGGAGGCGATCTCGGCCGTTCCCGTTCGCGCAAAAATGCGTTCGATCTCGGGGAACTTGGCTTTGAGCGTTGATTCCAGCTGCTGCTGCATTGCCACTGACTGCGAAAGGCTGGTGCCAGGAATGCGCAAAGCCTGAATGGCGAAATCGCCTTCGTTCAAGCTGGGCACAAATTCACTGCCCATGCGGGTCGCGATCAAGCCGCACAGAACCACCGCTACTGCGGCAACCGCCAAGACGACGGCCTTGGCAGCCATGACACGGTCCAGCAAAGGACCGTACCAGCGCTTGGCCTGCACCATCAGCCAGTTTTCCTTCTCGCTGACGCGGTTGCCGATGAACAGCGCGACTGCAGCCGGGATGAAAGTCACTGACAAAATCATCGCCCCAACCAGCGCAGCAACCACTGTGAACGCCATGGGATGGAACATCTTTCCTTCAACGCCGGTCAGGGCGAAGATGGGCAGGTACACCACCATGATGATGAGCTGACCAAACAAGAGCGGGCGGCGCGATTCCTTGGAGGCAAGAAATACCTCGTGAAAACGCTCCGAGCGCGTCAAAGGCCTGCCGTACTGAGCTTGTGCATGGGCGAGACGTCGCACACAGTTCTCGACGATCACAACCGCCCCGTCGATGATGATGCCGAAGTCCAGTGCCCCCAGACTCATCAAATTGGCGCTTACCTTGTAGGTCGCCATCCCCGTAAAGGTGAACAGCATCGACAAGGGGATCACGGCCGCCGTAATGATGGCCGCGCGAATGTTGCCCAGGAACAGGAATAGGATCACGATCACCAGGATCGCGCCTTCCAACAAGTTCTTCTTCACCGTGCTGATGACTTTGTCCACCAAGACAGTACGGTCGTAAACGGTCACCGCATGAACGCCTTCAGGCAGACTGCGGTTGATTTCAACCATTTTTTTGTCGACTGCTTGAGAGACGGTTCGACTGTTCTGGCCGATGAGCATGAAGGCCGTGCCCAGCACCACTTCGCGCCCGTTGGCTGTGGCGGCACCCGTGCGCAGTTCACGCCCCAGCCCAACCTCGGCCACGTCACGCACCCGGATCGGCACACCACCGACGCTGCTGACGATCACGTTGCTGATGTCCTCCAAGGTTTTGACCTGACCGGGCGCTCGAATCAGATATTGCTCGCCACGCTTTTCGATATAGCCCGCGCCCACGTTGCCGTTGTTGCGCTCCAATGCCGTCACGATGTCCTGCAAGGTGACGCCCAGCGAGGTGAGGCGCTCAGGATTAGGGGCGATCTGGTATTCCTTGGAATAGCCGCCAATGGAGTTGATTTCTGTGACGCCGGGCACGTTGCGCAACTGTGGCTTGATGATCCAGTCCTGAATCTCGCGCAGATCGGTGGCCGTATAGGGTTGGCCATCAGGCTTCTTCGCACCATCCTTGGCTTCGACCGTCCACAGATAGATTTCGCCCAAGCCGGTCGAAATCGGACCCATCGCCGGGGTAATTCCAGAGGGCAACTTGTCGCGCGCCTCCTGTATGCGTTCGTTGACCAATTGGCGTGCGAAGTAGATGTCGGTGCCGTCCTTGAAGATCACGGTCACCTGTGACAGTCCATAGCGGGACAGGGAACGGGTTTGCTCCAGGTTGGGAAGGCCCGCCATCGCGGTCTCAATCGGGTAAGTCACCCGTTGCTCGGTCTCCAGCGGTGAGTACCCCGGTGCTTGGGTGTTGATCTGTACCTGGACGTTGGTGATGTCCGGCACTGCATCGATGGGGAGCTTCTGGTAGTTGAATACGCCGACGGCCGCCATACCGATGACTGCTAGCAACACCAACCATCGATGTTCGATGGCTGCTCGAATAAGTTTTTCAAACATGTGCGCGACTCCGGTATCAATGGGTGTGTTCGGCAGAGGCTTTGCCGAGCTCAGACTTCACGACAAAACTTCCTGCTGCCGCGTAGGGAGCCCCCGGCTTGAGTCCTTGCACCACCTCGACCCGCTTGCCATCACTGCGGCCCAACTGCACGGGCTGGGCAATGAAGCCTCCGTTCACTTTCAGGAACACCACGGGCTTGTCGCCCAAGGTCTGAATGGCGTCACTGGCCACAGTCACGGGTACTTCCGCCTCCGATGCAGTCACCTCCACACTGACAAACAGACCAGGACGCCAAACGCCCTTGGGGTTGGACAAGACCACGCGGGCCTTGGCCATGCGAGTCTGTTCACCGATCAACGAACCCACAAAAGTTATGGTTCCGGTCGCGCTGGCATCGAAGGCCGTCGCTTTGATGGTGACCTTCTCGCCAACCCTGACCAGCGGCAAATCCTTCGCGGGCACGTTGATCTCGGCCCAGACCTGTCCCAGGTCAGACACGGTGAACACGGCGGCATCTTCCTTGACTGCCTCACCGAGGCTGAGATGTTTTTCGATCACCAAGCCGTCGAATGGCGCGCGCAGCTCGAAGCGATTGAGCCCCCCCGAAGATCCTGATGTCAGACCCAAGGCGGACAGCTTCTGCTGGGCGTTGGCCACGGCGACCTCTGCCTCGTGTAAGGCTTGCTTGGCTTGCAGGTAGTCCTGCTCGGCAGAGATCTTCTGCTCCCAGAGCCGCTTTTCACGCTCATACGTGGTCTTGGCCAAGGTCAATCGCTTTTGTGCTGTCTGCAACTCGCTGCGCTGCTCTGATGCCGCCGGGCTGGCGATGACGGCCAAAACTTGGCCTCGTCTGAGGTTGTGTACCATCCTTTCTGTAAATT
>NZ_JSYB01000064.1:0-763 GCF_054823945.1 Tepidiphilus sp. HLB4
CAAGTCCGGACAGTTTATTTGTTCGCTACAGGAGGTTGGTCATGGATTTGACTGCGGAATAGCCTTCTACTACACTTGTGGCGTATTGCCACAGGAGAAACAGCCATGAGCATTTCGATTCGAATCGACGACGCCCTGTACGAAGCCGCGAAGGTTCGCGCCAAGGCGGAGATGCGTTCGATTCCGCAACAAGTGGCTTACTGGGCCAAGGTGGGGCGCGCCGCGCTCGACAACCCAGATTTACCGGTTGAATTCGTGCGCGACACGCTGCTGGCGTTGGAAGAAGAGTCTGAGCCTTTCGCGTTGCCCGAAGCATGACCGTTACGCTGTACCAGCGCCCCGCGTTCAAGCGGGTCTACAAGAAACTGCACGCCAACCAGCGCGATGCGGTCCATGCGGCCATGCGTCAGCTCATCGCCAACCCACGGCTCGGCGAGGAAAAGAAAGGCGATCTAGCCGGAGTTTGGGTCTACAGGTTCGACTGCGTCAATCAGCTCTATCTGCTCGCCTACTCGTGGGATGAAACGACACGCACCTGGCTTGCCCTCGGTCCCCACGAGAACTTCTACCGCGACCTCAAGCGCTAACCTGGCCCTGGCGGGGCTAACAAGGGGACACCCACTTATTTCACCTACTTATTTCACGTAACACCGCATTTCCACGCCCCCACAAAACGCCTCCCCCTCGTTGACGCCCCCCACCCCCTTGCGGCGACATGAACGCCCGTCACGAGGCCAGCTACAAGCACCTCTTCTCCTCGCCC
>NZ_JSYB01000065.1:0-463 GCF_054823945.1 Tepidiphilus sp. HLB4
GAGCCGGGGTTCGTGCATCTGGACGTGAAGTACCTGCCGCAGATGCCCGACGAGGACAAACGCCGCTACCTCTTCGTGGCGATCGACCGGGCCACGCGTTGGGTGTTCGTGGCCATCTACCCGGAGAAGACAGCCGCCAACGCCCGGCGCTTTCTGAGCTCGCTCATCGAGGCGGCCCCCTTTCGTCTGCACACGATCCTCACCGACAACGGCAAGGAATTCACCGACCGCTTCATCACCCGGGGAGAGCGCACCCCCACGGGAGCACATGCCTTCGATGAACTGTGCCAGGCGCTCGACATCGAGCATCGGCTGACCAAACCGCGCCGCCCGCAGACGAACGGCATGGTCGAGCGCTTCAATGGGCGCATCAGCGAGGTACTCGCCACCCATCGCTTCGACAGCCGCGAAGCGCTGGAGGCAACGATTCATCGCTACGTCTGGCTGTACAATCACCACATTC